>JAMWBX010000055.1 GCA_023818725.1 Candidatus Omnitrophota bacterium | reverse complement strand
TTTTCGGGTACCTTAATTTCAGGATTAACAACCTCTCCAGCAGTGTTGACAGCAATCAGGTAAAACTTCCCGTCTAAAATTTTTGCAGATGCCTCTATTCTTTTGTCATCGAACTTAATCTTTTCACTTGCATCTTTTCCGTGCAATACAACTTTTTCCAGGGATTTTTTCTCTTTTATCAAATAAGGCATGCCAACCCTTAAATCAGGAATGTTAACCGCTCCCCAGTGATTCGGGTCCCTCTTTCCGTATACGTAATAATGAAACCCTTTCGCGCCATAAACCATTGCCAGATAATTCATACATCTTTCTTCTATAAATGATGGACCTCTTTCATCTCTTGTCGAATAGGGCGGGCTTAACACATAGATTTTAGCATAATCAAATGCTTGAAGCGTTACACCTATAAATTTTTTGTTTTTTCCAGCATCTCTTATCTCTTTTAGGAAAAGGACTATGAAAGACATAGGTTTTTTTGTACTCCCATCAAGAAGAAAGTGGATATAAGGATCAGGGAAAAACATATCCGCGCAATCGATATATGTTTTAACTCCGTTAACCGAGTCATTTGTTATCAAAACAGGATGATACGGGTCTAACTCTTTTATCAATTCATAGGTTTGTTTTAAAATTTTTTGACCTACGTTTCTATCCTCAGGTTCGTCTTCTAAATAATAGTAGAGCAAAGCAGGATGGTCTTTTATAGAGTTTATTCTTTCTGTTATTACCGTAATTGCTTCTTCTGTTAAAAGATCCTTTCCCTCCAGGTATTTTTTTCGGTCATTACCTGCAAAAATTCCAACCACACCCAGCTGATTACTTTTGTGCGCTTCATCAAGGAATTCTCCGGCTCTGCTTCCGGCAACCACTGCGATGCCGTCTGCTTTTGTTTTTGCTATTTCTTCTGCCGGTGAGCCGCCCCACCAGATCAACGGCATCATCGGTTTTCCATTAAAGATAAGATTGAGATTTTCGTCTATATAAACTTCATTGCTTTTTGCGGGCAGCAGTTTATATAAGGGAATAGATGCCTCATACATTGTTTTCCCTTTGGCGGTTAATCTCCCGGTAATTTTATACTCTCCTGTTTTTAAATCAGGTATCTCAATTTTTAAATTCTGCGATATTTTAGGTTCTGTCACTACTTTTTTTATCAACCTGCCATCGGTATCTGAGATCAAAACCTCCTGCTTTAATTCTTTTATTTCTTCTTCCTTAAGCCCAAGCCTAATACTTAAGAGCAAACTGTCTATTTTTTGTGTTGAATAAATTGAATTCCTGTAGATAGGTTTTAATAGTTCTAAAGAAATAGGAGTGTATGTGACATTAACTGGAAAACTGGCTGAATAAATTGTTTTTCCCTGTTCGTTTATAGTTGTAAAAAGTTTGTACTGTATTGCATCCGGAAAAATTACGTTTATGTCTAAACTTTTCTCTTTTTCTGGCAAAAGCTGAAAACTTATTCTCTCTAAAACCCCAAGCTTTTTCTCAGAAACCTCTAAATTAATTTCCCTTTTTTTGTCAGTAAGGTTCTTTATTCTTCCTTTCAACCCATTCAAGTCCTGCCTTATTAAAAAACAAAAGTGGGCGGTGCAGGACTTGGCGGGGTCGCCTCTCACTGCGGCTCACCTCGGCCACCGCACAAGTCCTCGCACTTGCTCGGACTTATACGTCTTCGCTCCATTCAAGTCCTGCCTTATTAAAAAAACAAAAGTGGGCGGTGCAGGACTTGAACCTGCGGCCTTTACGATGTCAACGTAACGCTCTGGCCACCTGAGCTAACCGCCCCAAAGTATTATAACAGAAATTTGAAAAATTGAAAATTTTGTGAGAAAATTTTTTCTCGCTGGAGGATAAAAACAATGATCACACTCAAATTCAACGCCGATTTTATGGGGACTGAATATAAGTTTGAAAAAGTTGATATCTTTATTGGTAGAGCGCCGGATAATGATATTTCGATCCCGGATTATCGTATTTTTGCAACACTTCCATCTGCTATTCAGAGTGCCCGGTATAGAACCTTAAGGCACGTTTCAAGAAGACATGCGGTTATCCAGTTGATTGAAGGTAAATACTACATAACCGACGTAGGAAATGACGGAAAGGGTAGCACCCACGGAACGTTTGTTAACAACGAAAGAATTACTTCCGGTATAAGATGTGAAATTAAATCAGGCGATAGAATTAGATTTGCGGAAGTCGAGTGTCTGGTAAAAATTGACTGATAAATTCCTTCATGAAACAACCTGTCAAGTTTTGCATCTTAATATTTGAACAAATCACGATAATAGGAGACATAAATGAACCTTGATAAATTTACAACCAAAAGCCAGGAAGTATTAATGCAGGCTCAAGCATTGGCTCAGCGAAAACGCCATCAACTGATTGATGTGGTCCATCTTGCAATTAGCATGCTGGAGTCTGATTTCATCCAGTATTTATTTCGTCAGATGCAGGTTGACAGCAATTTTGTCAGTAATAAAATATCAGACGAACTTGAAAAAATTCCGCAGGTAAACGTTTCGTCGAGCCAACGTTATATTTCTCCGACTCTCAACAGTATCCTTATTGATGCCCAAAAAGAGGCAAAAAATCTTGGTGATGAATTCATTAGCTTAGAGCATTTACTTCTTGCGCTATGTGAGGTTGAAAGTAATGTTAAGAAGATTTTAAGAGACTCCGGCGTCTTTAAAGAAAGAGTTCTGAAGTTCATAGAACAAATACGTGGGGGTGAAAGAGCGTCTGATGCATCAGCTGAGGATAGATACCAGGCGCTAAAAAAATTTACAAGGGACCTCACGGACCTTGCGGAGAAAGGCAAGATTGATCCGGTGATTGGACGGGATGAAGAAATACGACGTGTAACGCAGGTGCTGTGCAGAAGAACAAAAAACAATCCTGTACTTATAGGTGAGCCGGGGGTTGGGAAAACAGCAATAGTAGAAGGGCTTGCAAGAAGGATAGTGGCAGGCGATGTACCTGAAAGTTTAAAGAAAAAAAGAATACTGGCACTTGATCTTGGAGGCCTGGTTGCAGGTACAAAGTACAGAGGAGAATTTGAAGACAGATTGAAAGGCATACTTAGAGAAATTGAAAAAAGACAGGGTGATATAATCCTTTTCATCGATGAACTTCATACGCTCGTCGGCGCTGGTGGCGCTGAGGGAGCGATTGATGCATCAAATATGTTAAAACCTGCACTTGCAAGAGGGATTCTTCGCTGCATAGGAGCAACAACACTTGATGAATACAGGAAATATATTGAAAAAGATAGAGCGCTGGAGAGAAGATTCCAGCCAGTTTATGTAAAAGAGCCGTCTGTTGAAGAAACGATATCTATTCTCAGAGGACTGAAGGAAAGATATGAAATTCACCACGGCGTTAAAATAACCGACAATGCCATTGTTGCGGCTGCAATACTATCTCACAGATATATTTCAGATAGATTCCTTCCAGATAAAGCCATTGACCTTATTGACGAAGCGGCAAGCCGTCTGCGAATGGAGATGGAAAGTAAACCGCAACTACTTGATGAGGTCGATAGAAAGATTATGCAGCTTGAAATTGAAAGAGAGGCACTTAAAAAAGAAACATATCAAGCATCAAGGGAAAGGTTGAAGGTTCTTGAAAAAGAGCTTGAAGAAACAAAGAAGAAAAAAATGGATCTTGAACAACAGTGGCAGAAGGAAAAACAGCAAATAGAGAAGCTAAAAGGGATAAAGCAACAAATGGAGCTTGCAAGAAAAATTATAGAAGATGCTGAAAGAAAAGGAGACCTTGGTACCGCAGCAGAATATAAGTATGGAAGGCTAATTGAACTCGAAAGAGAGCTTGAAAAAGAAACGCAAAATTTGAAAGAAAGTCAATCAACAAGAAAACTTTTGAAAGATGAAGTTGACGAAGAAGAAGTTGCGGAAATAGTTTCGCGCTGGACAGGAATTCCTGTAAGCAGAATGCTCGAAGGAGAAATAGAAAAACTCATTCATCTTGAAGAGCGCCTTTCTAAGAGAGTGGTGGGCCAGCAAGAAGCAATAATTGCTGTTGCCAATGCAGTTAGGAGAAATAGGGCCGGACTTTCTGATCCAAAAAGACCTATTGGTTCATTTATTTTTCTGGGACCAACTGGCGTTGGTAAAACTGAATTAGCCAAAGCGCTGGCGGAATTTTTGTTCAATGATGAAAATGCCATTGTAAGAATTGATATGTCCGAATATATGGAAAAATTTTCGATAAGCCGTCTTATTGGCGCTCCCCCGGGCTATGTAGGTTATGAAGAGGGCGGGCAACTTACAGAAAAAGTTAGAAGGAGACCATACACAGTTATTCTTCTGGACGAGATTGAGAAAGCACATCAGGAAGTATTCAATTTGCTTTTGCAGGTTCTTGATGAAGGAAGATTAACAGATGGTCATGGAAGAACAGTTGATTTTAAAAACACTGTAATTATAATGACTTCAAACCTTGGAAGCCAGTATTTCCAAATGTTCAGGGACGAACAGGAAATTTCAAAAAAGGTTAATGAACTTCTCAAATCAAAATTCAGGCCTGAGTTTCTCAACAGGGTAGATGAGATAATACTTTTCCATAAGTTAACAAAGGACGAGCTGAAGAAAATAGTTGAGATTCAGATTTCATATCTGGCAGCCCGGCTTGCGGAGAGAAAAATCAGTATAATTCTCACTGATTCTGCGATAAACTGGCTGGCAGAAAATGGATATGACCCAAATTATGGAGCAAGGCCTTTGAAAAGATTGATTCAGAGGGAAATTGAAAATCCACTCGCATTGAAAATACTTGCGGGTGAATTCAAAGAAGGCTCAACGATAGAAATTGATGCGCAGGATGATGTGATTAAATTTAAAAGCAGCGTCAAGAGAAAATAAGAACTTTTTTAAAAAGCAGGTCAAATCTTCGGAAGCGCATAATTCCAAATAATGCCTTTCTCCCCTCTTTAGGAAAGAGGGGCGGGGGGAGATTTTTGAAAATCCCCCTATCCCCCTTTAAAAAGGGGGAGGCAGGCAGGAAGGAAGGAGGAGCGGGGGGAGATTTCCAGTTGTTGCCCACTTCTGAAATCCCCCTGCTGTCCCCCTTTTACAAAGGGGGATTGTGAAGCACAAAAGAAGGAAAGGAAAAAAAGAAAAAGGTGGGTGTGAAAAATTTCCGGAGCAAAAAGACATATATTATTCAATTCATAATTTTCATAACTTCAAACCTTCGTAGTGGAAGAAAAATCCTTTGAAGAAGCGGTCTTCATATACCTTTCAAGCGAACATTGCTCATGCTTTTTGTAGAAACCAGTTCTTCTTAATAATTCATCAAAATCAACCTGGTGCGCGTCAAAATCAGGTCCGTCCACACACGCAAACATTACTTTTTCACCGACGGTTACCCGACATCCGCCGCACATTCCTGTTCCATCAACCATAATTGGATTCAAGCTTGCTATTGTTTTGATGTTGTATTTTTTTGTAATTGCAGCAACATTTTTCATCATCATAACAGGCCCTGCGCAAATAGCAAGATCCGCTCTTTCGCCGGAAGCGAGTGCATCCTCAAGAACTTTGGTAACAAAGCCTTTTGTGCCCTTGCTTCCGTCATCAGTCGCAATTAATACTTTGTCGCATATCTGATTCATTTCATTCTCAAGAATAAGAAGATTTGCGCTCCTTGCGCCCATCACAGCCCAGACAGAGTTGCCTTTATTCTTAAATTCTTTAGCCATCCAGTATATAAAAGCAGCACCCACTCCACCTGTTATGAGCACCACCCTGCCATATTTTTCTATGTGAACTGCTCTACCCAGAGGACCAGCAACATTATGAATTATTTGCCCTACTTCAAGCATGCCAAGTTGTTTTGTGGTTACTCCGACCTCCTGAAAGATAATCTCAATTGTTCCGGCAACTCTATCGGTTCCAGCGATTGTCAATGGAATTCTTTCGCTATCTTCGAGTGGCCTTAAAATGATAAACTGGCCGGGTTGCGCCTTTTCTGCAATAAATGGGTGGTAGATTCTCATCCATTTAACATCCTGTGAGAGAATCTTTTTGTCAATGATTTTATTGAAATCTTTATTAATGATACGCATCTAATCTCCCCTTTAATAAAAAAATTACAACCAGGGCCGGTATTTAATCTATTATTTTCTTCTTTTTCTGTCAAATCCCCTTTCATCCCCTTTTTACAAAGGGGGAAACTACTTTTTTCTCCCCTCTTTCTTAAAAAGGGGCGGGGGGGGGAGATTTTTTAGTTGTTGCTCATTCTCAAAATCCCACTTTATGAAAGGGGGAGAGTGAAATCAGAAGGAGTGGCCGGATGAAGATTTTTTAATAGATAGAAAAAAACTTCTAACATGGAGCAAGTGAATAATTTTGTTCTCTTTTCCTCGCCACCTTCACTTTTGCTTCTCCCACCTCAAAAGATGTGTTATCTCGCTCAAAGTCCCGCCCTTTCTTATCTCAACTCGCAACCTGTTTTCCTTTTCAAAGACATCCATTGCCCTATTGGCAATTTCTGCTGCCTTTTGCCGGGGTACACAAACAACTCCGTCCTGATCTCCGATAATCCAGTCACCAGGTAGTATTTTAATAGGTCCAATTTGAACTGGGACATTTATTTCACCAAGACCTTTTGGTTCACCTGCCTGTGGACAGCAGAGTGTTGCATAAGCGGGAAACTCCAGTTTTTTAATTTCCTCAGTGTCCCTGATAGCGCCATAGATCACGACACCTGCAAGCTTCTTTTTGACAGCGCTTTCAGTTGCAAGCTCTCCCCATACTGCAGGTGGAAGTCCGCACGCATCAATGACAATGACATCATTTTCCTTTGCGATATCGACAGCTTCAACCGGTTTTGCCCAATCACCGGGATAAGTTCTTACAGTAATCGCCTGTCCGTAAAATTTTACAGGCGCACTGATTGGCCTAACGCCAGGTATCCAGCCCGCCCTGTGCATTGCGTCAGATAGATTTGCTGTGGATACCCTCGCGAATGCCTCTATCACATCTTTATCAGTATATCTTTTAAAAAAATCAGACCTTATACTTGTCCCGGTATCAATTGCTTTCCGTATAATCCTGACAGATTTTTCCGCGTCTTCGGATTTAGTGACAGCGCCGCCGATTATCAAAATGCTTGCGCCTGCCTTTATCGCGTCCACTACATTTTCAGAATTTAAGCCACCTGCTATTGCAAGTGGTATGCTGATATTTTTCGCGAGCACCTTCAAAAAATCAAAGGAGATATTACCTGTCATCTGCTGGTCAATAGGAATATGGACGCTGATAAAATCGGGGTTGAAACTTTCTATTCTCTTAGCCCTATCAATAGTGCACGCTTCTTCCATAAAATCAACCATTATCTTTGTGCCATAATT
>JAMWBX010000054.1 GCA_023818725.1 Candidatus Omnitrophota bacterium | reverse complement strand
GCAACCATAATCCCGTTTTCCTTTTACACAGAATCAAGTTGTTCCCGACTCAAAGCTGCTCTTAAGAACTGTCCCGTGTAAGAGTTTTTGTTTCCTGCCACTTGCTCAGGAGTTCCTGTGCATACCACTTGTCCACCTTTATCTCCCCCTTCAGGGCCAAGATCTATGATATAGTCAGCACATTTTATCACCTCTATATTATGTTCGATAACAATTACTGTGCATCCTTTTTCAACAAGCCGATTGAGTACTGTAAGAAGTTTTTGAATATCAAATAAATGAAGCCCCGTAGTGGGTTCATCCAGAATATACAGCGTTCTTTCATTTCCTTTTTTTGACAGTTCTGCTGCCAGTTTCACCCTTTGAGCTTCGCCGCCTGACAGTGTTGTCGCAGGTTGCCCCAGTTCCAGATAACCAAGCCCCACATCACACAAGGTCTGAAGCTTGGTATAAATAGGGTAAATATTTTTAAAAAACTCAGTTGCCTGGTCAATTTTCATTTCAAGTATTTCTGCTATATTTTTCCCACGATATTTTATTTCAAGCGTCTCTTTGTTATATCTTTTTCCTCCACAGACTTCACACGGTATAAAAATATCGGGCAAAAAATGCATCTCTATTTTTGTAATACCTTCTCCCTGACACGCCTCGCATCTACCATCCTTCAGATTAAAACTGAACCTTCCAGGCTTGTATCCGCGCATCCTTGATTCCTGGGTGATGCTAAAAAGTCTCCTGATATGATCAAATGCTCCTGTGTATGTTGCTGGATTTGACCTTGGTGTTCTTCCTATTGGAGACTGATCTATGACAACTACCTTGTCTAAATGCTCAACCCCTAATATTGCCTGATGTTTCCCCGGGACCACCTTGCTTGAATAAAAAATTTTTCTCAACCCCTGTGTCAGTACATCATCAATCAAGCTACTTTTTCCTGAACCGCTGACTCCGGTTACACAGACAAAAAGTCCAAGCGGGATGTCAACATCAATGTTCTTAAGATTGTTATGAGTGGCACCAACAATACGGAGATATCTGCCTGTTGGGCGGCGTCTTTCTCTGGAAATAGGTATGAATTCCTTTCCTGAAAGGTACCTTCCAGTGATGGACCTTTCACATGCCATAATCTGTTCAATTGTTCCACAGGCTACTATTTCTCCTCCGTTCTTACCTGCTCCAGGGCCAAGATCTATTATAAAATCCGCGCTTCTCATCATTTCTTCATCATGCTCAATTACCACAACTGTGTTTCCAAGCGAAGAAAGATGTTTGAGGGTTGAGATAAGTCTTTTGTTGTCTCTCGGGTGAAGGCCTATGCTGGGTTCATCCAGTATGTAAAGAACCCCAACAAGCCCTGAGCCAATCTGCGTTGCCAATCTTATTCTTTCAGCTTCGCCTCCTGAAAGTGTATGCGTCATTCTGTCAAGAGTGAGGTAGTCCAGTCCAACCTCTTCAAGAAATCTTGTTCTACTAATAATTTCTTTCAGTACCTGACTGGCGATAATTTGCTGTCTCTGGGTTAGTTTCAAATTTTCAAAAAATTCTTTAACCTCTGAAACACTCATTCTACAGACATCCATTATTGATTTTCCTGCTACTGTCACGGCGAGGGCTTCTGGCCTCAACCTGTTTCCCTTGCATGATGGGCAAGTAAGTTCCCTCATATACTTCATAATTTCTTCTCGCCGAAACTCGCTTTCTGTCTGATGAAAAAGTCTTTCAAGATTAGGTATGACACCTTCATACCCTTCGCTTTCAACCCCATAAAGGATGAAATTCAATTCCTTCTGAGTAAGCTGATCAACCCTGTCGTCCAGGCTTCTACCGATGTGATGTAACATACTTCTGAGAAGTCCCCTGTAATAAAAGAAGATATGTCTTCCCCCTGTATCCTGCCATGGTTTTATGGCTCCTTCTCTGAAAGTCTTTTTCTTATCGGGAATGACAAGCTCAGGATCTATCTTCATTAAAAACCCGAGGCCTTTGCACTCCTGACACGCACCGTAGGGGCTGTTGAATGAAAAATTTCTTGGTGCAAGTTCATCAAAACTTATGCCACAGACAGGGCATCCAAGTTTTTCATTAAACAAAAGATCTGTTCCGTTCTGGTTGACAACTAGAAGTCCCTTTCCAATCCTCAGGCCCATTTCAACGCTCTCTGCAATCCTCTGTCGGTCAGAAACTGTTTCAAGTTCGTCTATGACAACTTCAATTGAATGTGCTTTGTATCTTTTCAGAGATAATTCTTGGTCAAGATCAAATACCTTTCCATCTATCCTTGCTTTCAAAAACCCCGATTTCTTTATCTCCTCAAGTATCTTTTTGTACTCACCCTTTCTTCCTCGAACCAAAGGAGCCAGTAAAGTCAGTCTCGTTTTATCCGGAAGAGAAACTATTCTGTCGATTATTTCACTTGAAGATTGTTTTATAATGGGTCTGTGACATTCAGGACAGTGTGGCTCACCAACTCGAGCATAAAGAAGCCTGAGATAATCATAGATCTCAGTGGTTGTCCCGACAGTAGAACGAGGATTGGCTGCTGACTTTCTCTGTTCTATGGCAATTGCCGGTGGAAGTCCAAAAATGTGATCAACATCTGGTTTCTTCATCTGTTCAAGAAACTGTCTTGCATAGGCTGATAGACTTTCGATATATCTGCGCTGTCCTTCAGCATAGAGGGTGTCGAAAGCAAGAGAGGATTTCCCTGAACCAGAGATACCCGTGATTACAATAAATTTATCTCTGGGTATTTTCAGGGAAATGTTTTTAAGATTATGCTCCCTTGCTCCCTGAATTACAATATACTGGGTGCTTTCTTCAGGAATAATATCTATTTCCTTCATTTCCTGATCCATCTTGTCCCATAAGGTGTATCTTCAAGAAAAATGCCTTTATCGGCAATTTCTTTTCTCAACCTATCTGCAAGCTGGTAGTTTTTTTCTTTTCGTGCTCGCTCCCTTTCTCTTATCAACTGCATTATATCCAGCGAGAGTTGTTCCCTCGAAGTTTCAAATATTGCAAGAACTTCATTTATTCTGTTTAAAAATTTCAAAATTTTTTCCGCGTTTTTCGCCGTAAGCCTTCCGGATTCAAATGATTCATTGATATTACGCATAAGCTTAAAGATCGATGCTATTGCAGCAGAAATATTTAGGTCATCAGCCAGAGCACTGAAAAACTCATTGGAACTTGTCTGAAGGCTTTTTTCAATCACAGGGTCTGGTTCACCCTTAATAGTTAAGGCAAAGGAAACTCGCTGATAGAACGCATGAAGGTGTTTTACCGTGTTTTCTGCCTGCTTTAGAGATTTTTCTGAAAAATTCAGTGGGTCCCTGTAATGAGCGCTCATAAGAAGATATCTTATGGCCAATGGGTCATAACCTTTGTTCAATAGATCACGCAGAGTGTAGAAATTCCCCTTCGACTTTGACATCTTTTCACCATTGACAAGAAGATGCGCGCAATGCAACCAGTAATTTACAAACTTTTTTCCGGTTGCTGCCTCGCTCTGCGCTATCTCATTTTCATGGTGGGGAAATATATTGTCAACGCCACCTGTATGAATATCGAATGTTTCACCGAGGTATTTCATGCTCATCGCTGAACACTCGATATGCCAACCAGGACGTCCTTTTCCTATTTCGGTGTTCCAGAAAAAGGGTTCATCCTTTGTCCCCTTCCAGAGGGCAAAATCCCTGGCCTGTTCTTTTTCGTATTCATCGGAATCGGTCCTTGCGCTAACAATTTTGTCAAAATCATAGTGTGAAAGCTTACCATAGGACGGAAAAGAACTTATTCTGAAATATATTGAGCCATCTTTTTCGTAAGCATAACCCTTCAGAAGTAATGTTTTAATGAGGGATACCATTTCTTTTATGTGCTGGGTTGCCCTTGGAAAGTATGTGGCCTTTTTAAGTCTCAGGCATTCCATATCCTGGATAAAGGCATTAATGTATTTTTCCGTGTACTGGTGAAGGGGAACATTTTCTTTGATTGCGCCTGCGATTGTCTTATCATCTATATCAGTGATGTTCATAACCCTGATAACCCTGTAACCTGCGTATTCCAGAAATCTGTGAAGAAGATCTTCGAATACATAGGCACGAAAGTTCCCTATGTGCGCAAAATCATACACTGTTGGTCCGCAGGTATACATTTTCACAACACCTTCTTCAATGGGTTTAAAAATTTCTTTCTTTCTCGAAAGGGTATTAAAAAACACAATCATTTCTAACTTTTCCTTATTATGAGAGGGTCTGTAAAAATATCCATTTCATCAAAGCTCGGTGATGAAAATTCAGAAATTACTGCTCCCTGATTTCCTGCCTGAAACCAGTGAAGAGTGTTAGGGGGCACCGTATACTGATCTCCTGGGCTTAGGACTATCTCCTTAAAAACTGTAAAATATTCTTTTCTGAATTCAGGTATTTTTGCTTTCATTTTTGCAGTGGGTTTCCCCGGGACCATAAGATAGACCTGGCCCCACCTACATCTGAAGGTTTCCATCTTCCCAGGATTATCCGGCGCCAGTGGACCATGTCTGTGTTCAGGGCAGGTTTGACCCGGCAGAAGAATAATTTCTTTTGCACAGTATCTGTCGTTGTTCACGTAGACAATGATCTGAATACCAATGATCTCCGGTCTTCCAAGACCCAGGTCTGTTATTTCCATAGTTGCTATCTCATTTTTACTGATGGCTATGCTGGCTTTTTCAAGAATTTCCAGTGTCTTTGTTTTAATTTCACGATATTTTTTTTCCGGAATCACAGGTTGTGCCTTTTAAGACCGAGAAAATTTTCGATCCTTTTAATACATCGCTGTTTCCCGAGCAATTCTATAAGATCAAACAAACCAGGTCCCTTTGTCTGCCCTGATAAAACAAAGCGCAGGGGATGGAAAACTTCACCTGTTTTCAAATTTTTCGTTTCGCAGAAATTACGAATTGCCGCTTCAATATGGGATTTCTCAAATGGTTGAACGGCATTCAATATATCTCTTATCTCAGAAAAAATTTTTGCAAATTCAGGATTTTTGAATTTTTCTGCCACTTCAGGATTCCACAGTATGGTCTCAGAAATGAAATAACCTGTTCTTTCCTGAACATCCTGAAGGGTTTTCAATTTTTCCTTCTCAACATCTATCACCTTTTCGATAACTTTTCTGTGTTGCTCGAGGTCAGACTTATTGTAGCCAGTCTTCTCAAAAAACGGAATAGACAATTCAAAAATTTCTGAGGAAGGTTTGCTTCTTAAATACAGAGTGTTCAGCCACAAGAGCTTAGCAGGGTCGAAAATCGCATTAGATTTATTGCAGGCCTGGAGCGAAAATTCTTCTATCAATTGTTGCTTTGAAAAAATTTCCTGATTATTTTTGCTACTCCATCCAAGCAGAGCGAGATAATTGAACATTGCTTCAGCAAGATATCCTTTTTCTCTGTACTGACGAACACTCGTTGCACCATGCCTTTTACTTAACCGGGTTCTATCAGGACCTAAGGTCATTGACATATGAGCAAATTCAGGTGGATTATAACCAAGCGCCTCAAAAATCAGAATATGCTTTGGAGTGTTTGAAAGGTGGTCCTCACCTCTAATTACATGCGTGATTTGCATTGTAAGGTCATCAATGACAACTGCAAAATGAAATGTTGGAATATTGTTAGATTTCATAATCACAAAGTCGTTAAGTGTTCCAGCCTCAAAAGTAACGGGACCCCTGATAATATCATTTACAACAACTTTTTTCTCAGGCACCCTGAATCGTATAACAGGGGTTCTCCCCTCTGCCTCAAACCTGGCAATCTGTGAATCTGAAAGATTTCTGCAATAGTTGTCATATCCTGAATCTTGCTGGTGCCGGGATAAATGCCTTTTTTCAATTTCTTCTTTCGTACACCAGCATCTGTATGCTTTACCCTCTGACAGAAGCCTACTTGAATATTCTCTGTAGAGATGCAATCTTTCGGTTTGTCTATACGGTCCAAAAGGGCCCCCAACATCAGGACCTTCATCCCATGACAATCCCAACCACTTAAGATCTTCTATGATGCTCTCTTCGTATTCTTTCTTTGATCTTTCCGTGTCTGTATCTTCAATCCTGATAATAAATCTTCCAAAGTTTTTGCTGGCAAAAAGATAGTTAAAGAGAGCCGTACGTGCGTTTCCAACGTGAAGATAGCCAGTGGGACTCGGTGCGAATCTTACTCTAACCATAATTTCCCTCCGTAATAACCTGCAGCGTCGGCGCCTCTTAGCGCAATATAATAATGTACCCATTTTTTCTCATAATGTCAAAGGAAACTTTCCTTTTCCATGCAAATCTCTATTCCATTAGTCTTTCCTGAGAAATCTATTATGGTACGATCCACACTTTTGACTGAAAGACAAAATCTGGTAAAATTTAGGGCATGGCAACATTAAGAGAAGAACTTGAAAAACTTCTTGAACTCCAGGAGATCGACAATAATCTTCGGGATATCAGTGTCCTTCTCAAAGAACTTCCCGAGCAGATCAGAAAAGTAGAAAACCAGGACATTTCACTTCAGAAAGAACTGGAAGAATTCAAAAAAACATTTACGCATCTGAAAATCGAAAGACGCCAGAAGGAAACAGAACTTAAGGCAATCGAAGACCAGATAAAAAATTTTCAAACAAAGTTGTATGAGGTAAAAACCAATAAAGAATATCAGGCATTGCAGGTCGAAATAAGAAATTTGAAACAAAAAAGCTCCTCCCTTGAGGATGAAATTCTGGTGCATATGGAAAAGGAGGAGTTGTTAAAAGAAAAAGAGAAAGACATTCTGAAAAGGATTGAAGAGCATAAAAAGATAAAAATTGAAAAGCAAAAAGAACTCGAGGGAAAAATTAATCAACTGGAACAGAAAAGAAACGATTTATTGAAGAAAAGAGAAGAACATGTTTCAGATATAGATAAGTTGATTCTTGAGCTTTATATGAGAATTAAAAAATCTAAAAAGGATGGTATAGCCATATGCAGGGTCACCAAGGATTCTAGTGGATGCATATGCAGTGGCTGTTATGTATATATACCCGGTCACCTCGTAGAAAAGGTAAAAAGAAAAACAGAAGCAGTCCAATGTGAAAATTGCGGTAGAATCCTTTCAGAATGAAATCCCTTATTCTTTGTTTCGATGGCGCAAGCAGACCAAATCCAGGAAAATCAGCCTGCGCATATGTTATTATCGACGAGCATTCTGAAATAATCGAGCAGGCGGGAAAGTTCTTAGGAGAAGGCACAAACAATATTGCAGAATATCTTGGACTCATACTTGGATTATTAGCCTGCGTAAAACATAAACCAGAAAAGTTGATAATATATTCGGATAGCAATCTGGTCATTCAGCAAATAAATGGGAAATACCGCGTTAAGGAT
>JAMWBX010000053.1 GCA_023818725.1 Candidatus Omnitrophota bacterium | reverse complement strand
CGCCTGCGTGCTTCTTGCAGTAGAACAAGGCGCGGGGAAAGGTCCTGGAGCCGTCGGAGAAAAAGTAAAACAGTGGAAGGAAATGAGAAAAGGCCAGGGCGAAATGGGCCTTGGGCTTTATTCCCGGCTTGATCTAACAGACGAGCAGAAGGCAAAAATCCAGGAAATACAGAAAAGCAGGCATGAACAGATTTCCGCTATCAAGCAGGATGAAACTCTTTCCAAAGAGCAGAAAAGAGAAAAAATAAAGGCGATCATGGAATCTACACAGAAACAGATGGATGAAGTTCTTACTCCTGAGCAAAAAAAGAAGATAGAAGAACTGAGAGCAGAAATGCTTGAGAAATGGAAAAAGAGACAGCAAGAAAACAAGCCTACGGGTAATTAATCTGGAAAAAGCCGCAAAAAAGTAGGGAGGGGATAAACCCCTCCCTTTTACTTTTGAGAAATCTTCTTATTCATCAAAGTCCGCAAGTCAGTTGCATTCAGCAACCAGGGGTCCTGCAAGTTCTTTCAGGAAAAACAACCTTCCTGGAAGAGTGGGCATAAAACTGCTTGGTACCCATATGTCAGGACCATATCTCAATGTAACCCATAAACTCATTCCCTGCCACATCATGCCCCTTCCAAGAGTGCCATCGCATCCGCCGATAATTCTATCAGCTTTCAGAAAAATGCCAGGTCCAATAGTATTTGCAAAACACGGCACAAGGGTTGTTCTGCTTTTAAAGCTTGTTATGGCGTTTTGCTCAATCGTTAATGGATGGAGTTTTGCGCCAAGTCTATATTGCTGTTTTTTCCACTCTTCAACGGTTTTGAATTCTGCCGCAAAATGTGGCTCCCAGAAGGCAATATGAAATACTCTTCCAATGCCGAAAATTACAACTAGTTTGGCACCCCGGGCTCTTAATTCTTCTATCTTTTCAGGATATGCTGGAAGAAGTTTCTTTGTCGCAAAATTTCTCTGTTTTTCCGGTACCGTCAGGTTTCCGAGCGGTCCATAAAATGCCTGTTCCATTGCATTTTGAAAAGCCCCTGGATTGGTTGACGGAAGGGTATTGCCTTCTGAATCGCTCCATTCATCCATGTTAAAACCATAGACATGCTCGCATGAAATATTCCATTCCTTTAAAAAATAAACTGCCCATTTGTACATTCCCATGGGTCCGACTGGAAGGATCAATATCAACTTTTTCCCTTTACTGGCAGCATTTGCTATTTCAGAGGCGATTTCATGTCCCATCATCGTATTAAATTCTTCAAGGGACTCACACGGCACTGGTTCAAATTCTGTGTGCCACCATTTTTGCCTTTCAAGGATCTTTTCAGGCGCAATAGAACAACATCTATCAATTTTCTTAAGATCCCATCCCTTCGGAAAAAAATCTTCAAGCAAAGACCCTTTCAGAGTCTTCATTAGGTCCATCTCTACCTCCCCGTAATGTCTGTCTTAATAATCCTACTCGGCTTTACCTGCGCTACCAAGGACATTTCTACATTTTTCGGCATACATATTTTTTAGCGCTTCTCTCGCAGGACCCAGATATTTTCTCGGGTCAAATTCAGATGGATGCTCTGCGAGATATTTCCTGATCATGGCTGTCATTACAAGTCTTCCGTCAGAATCAATATTGATTTTGCATACAGCCGATTTTGCTGCGCGCCTCAATTGTTCTTCTGGAACACCAGCAGCATTTTCAATTTTTCCTCCGTATTTATTTATCATATCAACATATTCAGGAAGAACAGAAGAAGCGCCGTGCAACACAATAGGAAAGCCCGGAACTCGTTTTTCGCATTCTTCTAAAATGTCAAATCTCAAAGGTGGAACTTTTTCTCCGGGTTTTAATTTAAATTTGTATGCGCCGTGTGAAGTGCCAATTGAAATCGCTAAACTGTCGACGCCTGTCCTCGAAACAAAATCCTGGACTTCTTCAGGTTTTGTGTAATGAGACCTTTCTGCTGATACATTATCTTCTATGCCAGCCAGTACCCCAAGTTCTCCTTCGACAGTCACATCATATTTGTGAGCATAGTCCACGACCTGCTTTGTAAGTTTGACATTTTCCTCATACGGCAGATGAGATCCGTCTATCATAACAGATGAAAATCCATTTTCAATGCACGAAACGCACAATTCATAACTATCTCCATGATCAAGATGCAGCGCTATGGGAATATTTGCTCCCATTTCTTTTGCCATTGCAACCGCGCCCTGAGCCATATATCTTAACATTGTCTGATTTGCGTATTGTCTGGCGCCTTTGGAGATTTGCAAAATTACAGGAGACCTGACCTCAACACATGCGGTTATGATTGCCTGCAATTGCTCCATATTATTGAAATTGAATGCTGGCACCGCATATCCTTCTTTCATTGCCTTTTCGAACATTTTTCTCGTATTAACAAGCCCGAGCTCTTTGTAACTTACCGGCATTTTTTTCCTCCTTCTTGTGGTGTGATTTGAAAAAAGATTTGTGTAATTTTAGCATAAGAAACAAGCTTAACAAAATTAAAAAAATAAGAAAAAAATATTTTTTTAAAGGCGCGATGTGGAAACACAGATTATTTTATTTCACGGATTTTTCCCAAGAAGGATCTTAATGAACATATCTTCCTTAATCACGCCGAATGCGCCGACAGCGCATTCTTTTTCGCTAAAAGAATAGATATGATCCGGCTTTAAATCAGGTCTATAAATTACAAATGGAACCTTTTGATTTGAGTGATTTCTTTGCGAAACCGAAGTATAGTGGTCTGAAATAACGGCAATACAGGTTTGTTTAAGGTCAACGTTTTTTAAAATAATTCCAAAAAGTCTTGAATCAAAATCTTCAATGCACTTAAATTTTAGTTTCAGGTTTCCTTCATGCGCTGCTTCATCCGGCGCTTCAACATGTACATATACGAGGTCGTATTTATTAAGAGCCTCAATAGCTGCATACGCTTTACCCTCGTAGTTTGTGTTATAAAGTCCAGTTGCTCCTTTAACATTAATCACATCAAAGCCGGCATAAATTCCTATTCCCTTTACAAGGTCCACAGCGGAAATAACAGCGCCGGTTATTCCAAATTTTTTGCTAATTGGTTCCATTGCAGGTTTTCTTCCTGGTGACCATGGCCATATAAGATTGCCGGGTTGTTTTTCGAAAGCAATTCTTTTCAGGTTCACTGGATGATTTTTTAAAAGGGCTTCAGATTCCTTTATAAGGTATCTCAAGGTTTCAGCTGTTTTTTCTCCTGCACTGGATAAACCTCTCGGTAAAATAGAATTAACTGATTTTCCAACATTATCATGTGGCGGAAAACACTCAACTTCTGGTGAAAATTGCGCTTTCAGGACAAGGATGTGTCTGTAGTCAAGCCCATGATAAAATTTTACCGATGGCAAAGAGAGTTTAACATTGAGAAACTCGATTAATTCCTTGCTTTCCTCGCTTGTTATGTGACCTGCCGAATGACTTATCATGATTCCATTGTCGACAAAAACAGTATTGCATCGAAAAACTGTGTCATCTGGTTCCAGATCGATTCCAAGCGATGCTGCCTCAAGTACTCCGCGGCCCTGATAGTATTTTTTTGGAGAGTAGCCGAGGATTGAAAGATTAGCTACTTCTGAACCAGCAGGAAATCCATCGGGAATTGTTTCCATCAAGCCGCAGCAACCAATTTTTGTAAGATTGTCGATATTAGGTTTTCTTGCGACTTCCAGAGGGGTTTTATTGTTCAACTCCTTCACTGGAAAGTCTGCTGCTCCGTCAGGAACAAGTATCAGATATTTCATAAAGAAATTCTTTTAATTGCTGGTAATTATTTTCAATGATGGTAAATTTTTCTTTTTTTTCCATTAGCCACGCGAGGCAATCAGGCACTGGTGGCTCCATGTTTAAGACTTCCCTGATTTTTTCAGGAAACTTGGCTGGGTGCGCTGTTTCAAGACAACAAACACAACCATTGTAATTGGCTTTCAAGGCAGCTGCAAAACCCACCGCCCCATGGGGTTCAATCATGATTTTATATTTATCGTAGACATTTCTTATAACTTCATCGACTTCCCTGTTTGAAATAGAGAAAGATATAAAATCTCTTCTCAATTTTTCCATATCAGGGGTTATTTTCAGCACGCCCTTTTCTATTACGTTTCCATTGGCATCTCTTTCGTCTGTCAGCCATCCACCATAAAGATCGACAAGCCTTGCAAGATTGCTGGGATGCCCAACATTCATTGCGTTTGAAGAACATTTTTTTGATGGCACAACAGGTTTGTAATTGCCTGTCTCAAGGAAAATCGGGAACTCATCATTTTCATTTACAGCGACAATAAACTTTTTCACAGCCAGTCCCATTTCTCGCGCAAACACTCCTCCCATCAAATTCCCAAAATTTCCTGACGGCACAGAGAAAATTAAGGATTCGTCCCCTATATCCGCGTATGCTTTAAAATAATAAACAGACTGCGGTAAAAGCCTTCCAAAATTAATTGAGTTTGCTGATGTCAGATTCTTTTTTGAAAATTCGTTATCAATAAAAACCCTTTTTACAAGCGCCTGGCAATCATCAAAGGTCCCTTTAACTCCGACAGCGCTTATATTTTCTCCGAGTGTTGTCATCTGTTTTCTTTGCATATCTGTAACTTCTTCAAGCGGAAAAAGGACTACAACCTGGATATTACCAAGCCCAAAAAAGGCATCTGCCACTGCGCCTCCTGTGTCGCCAGAAGTGGCAACAAGTACTGTGAGATTTATTCCTTCCTTCGATGCAAACCAGTTCATCATTCTTGCCATTAACCTTGCGGCGAAATCCTTAAAGGAAGCTGTTGGACCTTTGTCAAGGTAAAGAATGTAAATTTTATCGTCGATTTTTTCCACTGGCACCGGGAAATTATACGCCTGCTCGCACAGTTCTAAAAGTTCCTTTTGAGGAATCTCGTCCTGCGCAAAAAGTTTTACAATTTCAAATGCTACTTCATAGTACAACATATGAGCAAATTCTTTTATTTTTTCTTTTTGAATCTTCGGTATTATTTCAGGCATATAAAGTCCATAGTCAGGTGCTTGCCCTTTCAATAGCGCTTGTTTGAAGGTTACACAAGGCGCCTTTCTATTTGTGCTCCTGAATAAAATTTTTTCCATTTTTTCAGGTGATCTTTATGTTTTTGAATGTCGAAAGATAACGTTTGTTCTTTATAAAGAGTTCTTGAACCATCTTTCTTATTTCAGCAAGGGATAGAACAGCCGCGCTGAGCGGATCATAAGCAATCGCATGAAAAACCATTTCAGGGTCTCCCTTGATACAACCCTCAACTGCCATTTCTTCACTTGAAATATTGATGTTGTTCAACGCAGCACATTGCGGCGGAAGCGAACCAACATACATTGGATTGAAGCCTCTTCTATTAGCAAGTACAGGAACTTCGACACAGGCATTCTTTGGCAGGTTATCAATCAGATTGGAATTCGGGACATTTCCGTTAAATATGTACGGTTCGCCACCGAGGTACGCGTTTATTATGTAAGCGGCATATTCATGACCTCTTTCGAGAGAAATTGGTTCTTTGCTTGCAAGCCATTTTTTTACCTGTTTTTTCCATGTTTTTTCAGTTTTCAGATAATGCTTCAATATAAAAGCATATTCGCCAGGATTCCAGTTTGTTCCGTGTGTACAGTATTTCTCAATTAAATCAGGCCTTTTTCTGAACCACCAGTTATACTCAGAATTATGACCGCTCGACTCAGTGACATAATAACCCAGATTCAGAAACATTTCATTCCTTACCGGCTCAGCATTATAAATCTCTTTTTTTAAGACTGCCTTGCGAATTTCGGGATAAAGATCTTTGCCGTCCTTTTTAAACTCAATAAACCACGCCTGATGATTTATTCCAGCGCAAACATAATCAATCTCTTCATATTTGAGTCCTATCCATCGAGCAAGCATTGCTGCTGTTCCCTGAACACTATGACACAGTCCTGTAACTTTCACTGATGTTTGAGATTGCATTGCCCTGCAATTCATCGACATTGGATTTGTATAATTAAGCAAAATGGCGTCAGGACACAATTTTTCAATATCCCTGCAAATGTCAAGCATTACAGGAATTGTCCTTAATGCACGGAAGATTCCAGCAACACCTCTTGTATCTCCAACATTGATATTGACTCCATATTTTTTGGGAATTTCAATATCATGCCTCCAGACATTCGTGCCGCCAACAAGTATCGTGCACAGTACCGCATTTGCGTCTTTTAGGGCTTCTTTTCTATCAAGAGTTGCTTCAACTGTGGCCGGGTATTTTCCAAGTTCCACAATTCTATCTACTGCCTGCTTTGCGAAAGAAAGTCGTTCACTATCAATGTCCATTAAAGTAATATGCGCATCTCGCATTGTTTCAAAAGTTAAAAGATCCCTTACAAGCCCTCTGGTAAATCCTAAACTTCCGGCTCCTATAAAACATATCTTTGGCCTTGCCATTTTATCCCCCTGTTTTTTTATATTCTGAAAGTATCTTTTTTGCCTCATCAAGCAGATTTTTCCAGTACGAGCCAAGACCCAGTACATCTGCTCCAAGATTAAGAAAGTTATATCCCATCTCTATGTATTCTTTTAGTTGCTGGATTCCGCAGGGCGTGGCACAATAATTTCCATATTTTTTGCAGACCTGCGCAACCTTTTTTCTGGTTTCAACAAGCAAAGGATGGTTGAAATCTCCTGTAGCTCCAATACCCTGGGAAAAATCGCCAGGTCCAAAAAAAATAATATCTATTCCATCTAGTTGCGCTATTTTCTCAATATCAGGAAGAACCTCGGGATCTTCAATTTGAACCATGACGAATCTTTCTTCATTTGCTTGTCTAACATAATCCTTCATATCAATCTGACAGTATTTTCCATCTGCGTTTCCGCTATCAAGAGGTCTTCTTCCAATCGGGTGAAACCTTGTGAAATACACAAGCTGTTTTGCTTCCTCCAGCGACATCAGATGAGGGTAAACAATCCCGGTTGCATCCGCTTCAAGCGGTTTAATCAGATCTGAATATGAACCCTTTGAAACCCGCACCATGGCATCCATGTCATATATCTTCGCAGTTCTGATCATGTCGCAAATCGCGCTCCAATCAGATGGCGTATGTTCCATATCAAGCCACACGCAATCAAAACCAGCAAGCGCCGCAAGCTCAACAGAAACAGGATCAGTAAGATTAATCTTAGTACTTAAAGCGATTTCATTGTTTCTCAACTTTCTCAACGTGTTGTTGTTCAGTTTTAACAGCTGATTCCTTCAGCTGACTCAAACTAGTTTCCAAATCCTTTGTGGCTCTCACCTGTTGCTGAAGTTTCTGCTCCATTTCCTGCTGACTGTGTTGTGCAGATCTCAGCTGTTCAGCTGCTGCCTCCCGCAGTTTTTCAATCTCGGCGTCTCGGCTGCGCAGTTCCGTGCTGACTTTAGTGAGCTGCTCGTTGGAGTTGGTCGATGTATCCAGCACGTTTAGGAGCTCATCCTCCAGTTTCTGTTTTTGTTCCGTGAGTTGAGCGCATTTCTGCTGGGAGTCCTTCAGTTGGCG
>JAMWBX010000052.1 GCA_023818725.1 Candidatus Omnitrophota bacterium | reverse complement strand
CGAAGCCATTTCATATGAAGATGCATTTACTCTTGTAACTAAGAGAGCAAGACTTATGAAAGAAGCGACGTTGAAAAATCCAGGCGCAATGGTTGCTATACTTGGAAAAACATTTAAAGAAGTTAAAGATGCGGTTAGCTCTTTTAATGACATTTATATTTCTAATATTAACTCTCCGCAGCAGATTGTTGTTGGTGGGAAAAAAGACGCCATTGAATCTTTTATTCAGTGGTGCAGGAAGAATCTTGTTAAGTGTGTTCCTTTGAATGTGTCAGGAGCATTTCATACTCCGTTGATGAGACCTGCAGCAGAACTTCTTGCTGCTGAAATTGACAGCACTCATTTTTCAATCTGTAAATTTCCGGTTTATGCCAATTGTAATGGAGCGCCTGTTTTTCAACCTGATGATATCAAAAGGGTTCTGAAAGAACAGATTATGGCGCCCGTACAGTGGGTTAAGATTATTGAATCAGTTTCATCATCTGTGGATTTGATAATCGAAATGGGACCTAAAAATATTCTGTCTTCTCTTATAAAAAAAATTTCATCGGATTTGCAGGTTTTCAGTTTTGAAGATGTCGCCTCTCACAGGAAAATACTTGAAATTATGAAGTTAAGAACTTAATATGGAGGAGTGATGGATGACTTTAATGGCAAGGTGGTTATAATAACCGGGGCAGCCGGTGGTATTGGAAGGGCAATGGCAGAAAAATTTGGAGCGGCAGGTGCCAATCTTGTTCTGTGGGATGTTGTGCGTCCTGATGAAGTCAGGGATTCGTTGAAGATTGTCGGAAAGGTTATTAGTGAGCAGGTCGACATAACAAAAACCACAGCTATACAAGAGGCATCAATGCAGGTAATAGCTGAATTCGGAAAGGTGAATGTTCTTGTTAATAATGCCGGCATAACAAGGGACGCTCTTATTTTGCGTATGAAGGAAGAAGATTGGGATCGTGTTATCGAGGTAAATTTGAAAGGAGCCTTTTTGTGTAGTAAAATTATCGGTCAAATAATGTGGTCTCAGAAATCAGGAAGAATTATTAACATTGCTTCCGTGATCGGGCAGATCGGTAATATCGGACAGGTAAACTATTCAGCTTCAAAAGCAGGGTTGATTGCGATGACCAAGACATGTGCGAGAGAATTTGCCAGATGTGGCGTTACAGTAAATGCTGTGGCACCAGGTTACATCCAGACACAGATGACTGAAAAGATTCCTGAGAAAATAAAAAATCAGGTGCTTGAAAGAATTCCGCTGGGAAAATTTGGCACACCTATTGATGTTGCGGAACTGGTTTTATTCCTTGCTTCAGACAGGGCATCCTACATAACAGGACAGGTCATTCGAGTTGACGGTGGATTGGTAATGTGAAGATTTTGTTAAAAAACGGGGAGGTTGAATGGAAAGAAGTGAAATTGAAAAAAAGGTTAAAAGCATAGTTATGGAAAAACTTCAGGTTGAAGAGAGTGCAATTGTTGAGGATGCATCTTTTGTTGATGACCTTGGCGCTGACTCTCTTGATACAGTAGAGCTTGTAATGGATTTTGAAGAAAAATTTGGTGTGGAGATCCCGGATGAAGATGCTGAGAAAATAAGGACTGTAGGGGATGCAATAAGGTATCTTGAACAAAAAACAAGTAATAAATGACGATGATAGAGAAACCAGAGGTTGTCGTCACAGGAATGGGTCTTGTTACTCCTTTGGGTAATGACGTGCCATCGACGTGGAAAAATCTGGTTGATGGCAAAAGTGGCGCTGGCTTAATTCAGGATTTTGATACAACAAAATTTTCAACAAGAATTGCTGCAGAGGTAAAAAATTTCACCGTGGATGTAGTTGACAGCAAAGCGGCGAGAAGGATGGATAGGTTTGTTCAGTTTGCAATTAAGGCAGCGCATGAAGCTATTGTAGATAGTGGAATTTCCTTAGAGAGCGAAGACAAAAACAGAATAGGAGTTATTATCGGAGCTGGTATCGGGGGGCTCAGAGTAATTGAGCAGCAATATTCCAACTTACAGAATTCGGGACCTTCCAGAGTTTCTCCGTTATTAATACCGATGCTTATTCCTGATATAGCAGCAGGACAGGTGGCAATAACATTTGGATTAAGAGGACCTAATTTTGCAACGGTTAGCGCGTGTGCTTCAGGAGCGCATGCGATAGCTGTGGCATGTGAACTGATCCGATCAAGAAAAATGGATGTTGTAATTGCGGGTGGCACAGAATCATGTATAACCCCGCTTGGTCTTGCCGGATTCTGTTCTATGAAGGCACTTTCTGAGAGAAATCACGAACCTGAAAAGGCAAGTCGTCCTTTTGATGCTGGCAGAGATGGATTTGTTATGGGAGAAGGTAGCGGTATAGTTGTTATGGAAAGCATGGAACACGCCATAGCACGAGGTGCGCGTATATATGCTAAGATGCTTGGATATGGAATGAGTTGTGATGCTTATCACATAACAGCACCTGATCCGTCTGGAGCCGGCTCTGCTCTTTGTATGGAATTCGCTCTGGAGGACGCAAATATACTTCCTGAACAGGTTGATTATATCAATGCTCACGGTACATCGACTCCGTTAAACGATAAGAGTGAGACTCTTGCAATAAAGAAAGTTCTGGGAGAGCATGCATATAAAGTAGCAATAAGTTCAAATAAGTCAATGATTGGGCATCTACTTGGAGCTGCTGGAGCGGTTGAGTTTATAATTACAATTCTTTCCACATATCATGGAACGATTCCGCCAACAATAAATTACGAGGTGCCTGATCCTGAATGTGATCTTGACTATGTTCCGAATGTAGCGAGAAAAGCCAGTATTGAAATCTCACTATCGAATTCTTTTGGTTTTGGGGGACATAACATTTGTCTGTGCGTTCAAAAATATAAAAATATAAAAAGGAATAAGAATGGATTATTTTTTGAATGAAGAGCAAAGAATGATTCAGACACTTGCTCGTGAAATTGCAGAAACCAGGATAAAACCTAAAAGGGCATATTATGATGAAACTGAAGAATTTCCATGGGAAATTGTAAAAATTCTCGCACAATCAGATCTGTTTGGTATATACATTGAAGAAAAGTACGGTGGTATGGGTCTTGGTATTTTCGAGTTGTGTCTTGCAATTGAAGAATTGAGCAGGATTTGCGGCGGAATTTCTCTATCTCTGGCTGCAAGTGCACTTGGTACATTTCCTATAGTGCTTTTTGGTAACGATGAGCAGAAACAGAAATATCTTCCTGCCCTTGCCAGGGGGGAAAAAATTGCTGCATTTGGCCTTACAGAGTCTGAAGCCGGAAGTGATGCAGCTTCAATAAGAACAAAAGCAGTGAGGCAGGGTGATTATTATGTTTTGAATGGCACAAAACAATGGATTACAAATGGTGGCGAGGCTGATATTTATACGGTTATTGCAGTAACTGACCTAAGCAAAGGCGCTAGGGGTGCATCTGCGTTTATCGTTGAGAAGGGGACTGAAGGCTTTACATTTGGAAAGAAGGAAAGAAAGCTTGGTATCAGAGCGTCAGCGACGAGAGAACTGATTTTTACTGATTGCAAAGTTCCTGCTGAGAACCTTCTGGGACGGGAAGGAATGGGATTTATCGTTGCGATGAAGACATTTGATATTACAAGGCCAGGCGTTGCAGCACAAGCAATTGGTATTGCTCAGGGTGCTTTTGAAGCAGCACTTGAATACGCGCACAAAAGACATCAGTTTGGCCAGCCTATATCTTCATTTCAAGCAGTTCAACATATGCTTGCCGACATGGCAACACAAATAGAAGCTGCGAGAGCTTTAACCTACGCAGCGGCCAGGATGATTGATGCAGGAAAGTCTTCAGCGTCCAAAGAATCCGCAATGGCCAAATTATTTGCTTCAGATGTTGCAATGAAGGTGACCGTGGATGCCGTTCAAATATTTGGGGGATACGGTTATATGAGGGATTATCCTGTGGAAAAAATGATGAGGGATGCAAAGATAACACAGATATATGAAGGCACCAATCAGATCCAGAGAAATGTTATCGCTCTTGAATTAATCAAGGATCTTTCCCGCAGGAAAAAATGAAGTGAAATTTGTGTTTCAACAGGCTTCAAGTGAAAGACTCGACAGGTTTCTTGCTCAGAATATCAAAGGCGTTTCAAGGGAACTCTGCAAAAGGTTGATAGAATCCGGCAAAGTCACAGTAAATGGTGAATTTTCTGATCCAGCTAGAAGGTTGAAGAAAGGAGACATAATAGAATTATCAGATACTTTTCAGATGCCATTTTGCGATATTCAACCTGAAGCTGTAAATTTAGATATTCTTTTTGAAGACCGGCATGTTATTGTTGTGAATAAGCCAGCAGGCATTCTTACACATCCACTTAAAGGCGTAACAAAAGGAACACTGCTGAATTTTATTCTCGCTCATACGGAATTGTCAAAGATCGGACTTCCGCTAAGACCAGGGGTGGTGCATCGGCTTGATCGTAACACATCTGGCTGTATTGTCTTTGCAAAGACAGATATAGCATATTTTGATCTTGTGAACCAGTTCAGGCAGAGGCTTGTGAAGAAGGTTTACAGGGCAGTGGTTGAGGGTAGCTTTCCCGAAGGGATTGAAAAAATGTCACTTCCTTTGAAAATAGATAAAGGTATTACAAAGGTTTCTGTAAGGTTCTCAGGGAAAAATTCAACGACGAAGTTTAAAGTTCTTAAAAAATCAAAAAATACCACTTATCTTGAGGTTATGCCAGTGACAGGCAGGACCCATCAGATAAGGGTGACTTTAGCATTTCTGGGTCACCCTGTACTTGGAGATGAGGCATATGGAAGGCAGAGTCCTCTTATTAATCGACAGGCACTTCATGCATTCTCAATCTCTTTTTCTCATCCTGAAACAAAAAAGCAAATGTATTTTCGCGCAAAATTGCCTGCTGATTTTCTCAATTTACTTGAAAAGCTGGAAATTGAAAATGCACAGGATTGACCAAAATGAAAAGACACAGATTAAAACAGTCATGTTTCTTTTTCCGTGCTGACAGACCATGTTTCTATCACAAGGAGCATGGGGTTTTATGCGAAAATTGCGATAGATATCTTCAGATCAGCAAAAAAATTCTTATTATCAAGTTAGGAGCGCTTGGTGACGTTTTAAGAACAACTGCTCTGTGCGAACCTTTAAAGTCATCTTATCCCGCAAGCATGTTATTCTGGATTACAGATAAGAATGCCATTGATATTCTTCGGGGAAACAGGTTCGTAGATAGACCTATCAATAAAGAAAGTGCTTTCCCCCTTGTTTCTCACTTAACATTTGATTTACTCATTAACCTTGACCTTGACGATGAGGCATTAATTCTTGCGGGGATCTCAAAAGCGAAGGAAAAGAGAGGTTTCTGGTTTGACTCAAATGGGATCGTTAGGTGTTCATCTCCTTTTGCATACGAGTATTTTTTAATGAGTCACGACGACCGTTTAAAAAAGCAAAATGTAAAAACCTATCAGGCAATCACAGCAGATATTTGTGGTTTATCCAGTTACGGCGGGATCATTGTGCCGATTTCTAATGCTTCGAAAAAAAACGCAGTTGAATTTGCAAAAAAGTATAATCTTGGGGAGAAAAAAATTTTAGGAGCCATAGTTGGAGCAGGCAACAGGTGGATTACTAAAAAATGGCCCGAAAAAAATTTCCTTGAATTGTTTTCATTGCTTGATGATTTTGATATTCTTATTTTCGGCGGGCAAGACGAAAAGGAACTGCTTGAACAAATTGTAGCAAGAAGCAACAACCGCATAATTAACACAGGGCATTCTAATTCAATCGATTACTTTTTCGGTTTACTTAATCTATGCGACATTATAGTATGTTGTGATACTTTTGCTCTTCATGCCTCAATTGGTCTGGGTAAAAAGGTTGTTGCTTTGTTCGGTCCGACTTCTCCTGCAGAGGTAGAGATTTATGGCCGGGGAGAAAAGATAGTCAGCGATATTGCCTGTGCATGTTGCTACAGGAGAGAATGTCTGGTTCGTCCCAGTTGTATGGAGTTGATTTCTCCGCAGAAAGTTGCTAAGGCTGTAAGGAGAGTTGCTTTTGAAGAATAAAAGGATAGCCATTATCATACCCACATATAACGAAAAGGACAACATTGTTCCACTGGTCGAGGATATACTCAGGTTACCACTCGATATCAGTGTAATAATAGTTGATGATAATTCGCCGGACGGGACAGGCGACATTGCAAAAAGATATTTTCGAAATAATCCACGCGTACAAGTTATTGTCCGTAAGAAAAACAGAGGAAGAGGGTACGCAGGTAGGTGTGGCTATAAGATAGCACTCAATAGAAAGTTCGATGTCATAGGGGAAATGGATGGAGATTTTTCTCATAGCCCAGAGTTTATACCTTCCTTTATCTTTCTACTTGAAAAGGCAGATGTTGTATCTGGATCAAGATTTCTATCGGGTGGTAAAAGCTTAAGACAGGATAGGATAAGAGAACTTATAACAATTTTTGCAAGGGTTTACTTACATCTGATTCTTGGGATAAAACTTACAGACCCAACAAGTGGTTTCAGGTTTTTCACTTTTTCTTCTTTGGCTGCAATTTATCCAGAGTTGAGGTCAAAGGATGCCTTCATTGTTACAGAGGTTTTTTATTACACTTTTAAAAAAAAATTCAGGATTATGGAAACACCAATAATTTTTTACAGGCGAAGATATGGCAGTTCAAAATTAAAATTCAACACTCTTATTGCCTATCTTTTTAGGGTTCTACTATTAAGAATTTGGCTTTTTTATGGATGAAAAAAAATATACACGATACGCGTTTTTGGTTTTCGGTATTTTTTTTCTGGTGAGAATGCTGATAGCATCCTTTTATGGATTGACCGGAGATGAAGCCCACTATTATCAATATGCACGTCATCCATCTCTTTCATATTTTGACCATCCTCCTTTGATTGGGTACGTCATTCTATTTTTTCTGAAGATATTTGGTAACACGCCTCTTGCTGTGAGGTTTCCAGCCATAATCTCATCATCTGTCTGTACATGGTTGCTTTTTCTTATTGGAAGATATTTTCATTCAGCATACTGCGGTTTCTGGGCGATTATTATTTTCTCTTTGATCCCCCTTTTTTCAGTTCTTGGTGGAGTAATGACCGTGCCTGACACAATTCTTTCTGTATTCTGGTTGCTTTCAATAATTACTTTATGGAAAATACATAAAACAGGAAACCCCTTGCTCTGGTATTTGCTCGGGTTTCTTGTGGGCTTATCATTGCTAACAAAATATTCTGGTATTTTGCTTTATCCTGCAATCTTTCTTTTTATGATGGACAGGTGATTGCCGTTGAACCACCTATGTTTCTAGAATTGGAAATTGTAGAAACAGATCCTGGTCTACGTGGAGATACGGTGAGTGGTGGATCAAAGCCGGCTACTCTTGAAACAGGGGCGGTGGTTCAGGTGCCTCTTTTTGTGCAGGTTGGTGAAAAAATTCCTGTATACACGCGTGATGATCGTTATATTGAACGAGTAAAGTAAAGAAAAAATGGAGGTGTGAATATGTTTTTTGTAAAAGAGTTGAAAGAATTGTATAGTCTTTTTGAAGATACCGATGTGGGGGAAATAGAATTGCAGCAA
>JAMWBX010000051.1 GCA_023818725.1 Candidatus Omnitrophota bacterium | reverse complement strand
TTATGAATCATCAAGAATTAATGAGCGGCATGTCCGACACGTATCTCGACAGAATGGCAAGTAACAGGATTTTTGCTACATTTGTTTATCCCAATACATTTGCTGGATACATTTTGCTACTCTACCCTCTCACTTTTGTTTCAGTTCTCCAGAGAGAAAGAAAGATACTGCGACTGTCCGGTGCAATAACACTGGCGATGATACTACCAATTCTTGCTGCTACAGAATCAATGGGCGGATGGTTTTGCTTTTTGATAGTTTCAATTTTGATGCTTTTTTTCTTCCTTGTACCAAAAAATTCTTATCTTTGGGTTTGCCTCGCTACTTTTATAATACTGATGTTTCTGGTGTATGCAGGTGTGAAAACTAAAGTGGTTCCAAAAATCAGTTCGCTAACTGATAGAATAAATTACTGGTCAGCTGCCGTAAATATTATTAAATCTCATCCCGTGGCTGGGACAGGACCCGGAAATTTCTCACAGTTTTATCTGCGATATAAGGTTCCTGGCGCCATGGAGGCAAAATTTGCACATAATGTAATTGTTGAATTACTGGTATCTGCAGGATTGATAGGTTTTATTTTTTTTGCCCTATCTATCTTTTTCTTCATCAAAAAAAACATAAAAAATTTTCTGGCAGGAAATCACCTTCTGACTGGATTTATGTTTGGATTACTTGGATTTTTTTTGCACTGTCTTGTCGATTTTGACTATGCCGATGCTGCTATATGTGTTATTGCATTTGCTTTCGCGGGACTTATAGAATCGGCTCTCAACCCCGAAAAAAAGAGACCGCAAGGATTGACAAAATTAATAGCTGGAATTATCATAATCATGGCTCTATTTTCGGCCATCATTGAGATTAAGGCATGGCAGGTGGAAAAATCTATAGAAAGCGTGATAGCAGGCGCAGGTAAAACCAGAGAAGACCCAATTCAGGTTCTGGAAAAAGCAGCAACAATATTTCCTGAACCTGAAGTCTTTTTTATACAGGCTGAGATTTTCAAGCATATATACCTTAAAACAAAAGAATATGAAATCGCCGAAAAAGCAATCGTAGCCTATAAAAAAGCCATAGAAATAAATAAATTTTCACCAAAATACCATAGGGCACTTGCAATGATGTTAATGAAGATCGGAAGAAACCAGGAAGCAGAAAAAGAGTTTCTCAAGGTCTTAGAGCTCTATCCTACAAAAGCTCTTTACAATTTTGAACTCGGAATTTTCTACAAAAAAATCGGAAAAAATGAACTTGCAAAAATTTATCTTGAAAGAGGGAAAACTTTACCGGCAAGCAGCAAGGATGAAGCAATTTACATAATGGGATACAATAATGGAAAAGATCTTTGAGATACAGGTAAGAAAGGTAGAAAAAACCTGTTATGCTTCAGGTGAAGAAAGCCTTGACATAAAATCGGGCGATATTGTAATAGTTGAATTTGCCAAAAACACACAGGATCATGCAAAGGTCTGGAGTGAAATTAATCCGTCTCAGCTAGCATCAAAACCGGTTATTTCAGGGAAAATTCTCAGAAAAGCAAATGAACAGGATATGCTTATAATAAAGGAAAATGAACTTTTGAAAAATGATGCCTTCCGAATATGTAACGAAAAAATAAAAGAAATCAATCTTGAAATGAAACTTATTGACGTAACATATTCTTTCGATAGAACAATCATAACCTTTTATTACTGGGCGACAGGTAGAGTCGATTTTAGAAAACTTGTGAAAGAACTCGCCAGCATATTTAACTGTAGAATAGAAATGCGCCAGATCGGACTGAGGGACGAAGCAAAAATAAAAGGTGGCTATGGCATATGTGGTCAGGAAATATGCTGTCACAGGTTTTTAAAGGATTTCGAGCCTATAACAATGAAACTGGTTAAAACTCAGAGTTTACCCCTGGATATGAGCAAAATATCAGGTCTTTGCGGAAGGCTCATGTGCTGTTTAATATTCGAAAGCAAGATGTATGAAAACACAGAGGACAAAGAATGAAATTTTTTGTTACTACTCCCATTTATTACATTAATGCGAAACCACATATAGGACATTGCTACACAACAATTGCTGCTGATTGCCTTGCAAAATACCACAGGATGACTGGAAAAGATGTTTTCTTTCTTACAGGAACCGATGAACATGGAGACAAGATAGCACAGGCAGCTAAGGAAAAAGGAGTCGTGGTTGAAGATTTTATAAATGAGATGGCTGAAGTATTTAAGAAAATGTGGGAAAAATTAGATATCTCTTATTCAAGGTTCATACGGACCACGGAAAAAGAACACAAAGATACAGTACGTAATGTATTCAAAAAATTAATGGACAACGGTGATATATATCTGGGCGAATATTCCGGTTATTACTGTGTTCCCTGTGAATGCTTCATACCAAAAGCAAAAATTGACGAAAAAAATCCAATGTGCCCTGATTGTAGAAGGCCCGTTAAGATACTTAAAGAAAAATCCTATTTCTTCAGATTGTCAAAATACGCAAAGCCCCTTATCGAATATCTTGACAGTAATCCGAATATAATACAGCCTGCATTTAGGCAGGATGAAGTGAAAAATTTCATCCTTCAGGGGTTGAATGACCTTTCTGTAACAAGGCCCAATACTGTCTGGGGCATAGAATCTCCAACCCCTGAAAAATACTCGGTTTATGTATGGTTTGATGCCCTGCTAAATTACCTTACAGGTGCAGAATATTCTGACGGTAAGACAAATACTTTCTGGCCCCCGGATGTTCAATTGCTTGGAAAGGATATTCTTAGATTCCACGCAATTATATGGCCTGCAATGTTAATGGCCCTGGGAATGGAACTTCCGGGAAAAATTTTTGCGCATGGTTGGTGGACTGTCGGCAAAGAAAAAATGTCTAAATCAAAAGGCAACGTTATAGACCCTGCTTATCTTATAGAGCGCTTTGGAACGGATGGTTTCAGATATTTTCTGCTCAGTGAAGTACCGTTTGGACTAGATGGTGAATATTCTGAAGAAAAATTTATAAAGCGTTTTAACAGTGATCTCGCAAACGACCTCGGAAATCTGACAAATAGAACACTTAATCTTGTAGAAAAGCTTTTGAACGGCTTCATCCCTGATATGTTTATAAGCTCCCAAATGGAAAAGCTTTTTGACAGAACTATTGCAAATGTTGATAAATTTATGAACTGCGTGGCTTTTTCAGAGGCACTTAACGAAATCTGGAAACTGATATCCGAACTCAACAGATTACTGGATACCGAAAAACCATGGAGTGCACCTTTTCAATCAGCAAAACAAACAATTGCGCAGTGCATTTCAGGTATAGGCATGATCTCACTACTCATATATCCAGCTATGCCCGCGACATCAAGAAAAATTTGGAAGATGCTTGATATTGAAATACAGGAAGACAAAGTTTCTTTGAGCAAAGAGATTTTGAACTTCCTTTCTGGAAGGAAAACAGGTAAAAGGGAAATTCTTTTTATGAGGGTAAAAACATGAAATCGATATTTAAAAGGATCATGTTAAAACTTTCAGGAGAGGCTCTTCTGGGTGATGAAAAATTTGGAATCAATTCAGATGCTCTGATATCCATAGCGAAAGAAATAAAAGAAGTTTCAGAACTTGGATGCCAGCTTGCCGTGGTTATTGGAGGAGGAAATATCTTTCGTGGAATTACAAGAGACGAAAAAGTGATTGATGAAGTCACAGGAGACTACATAGGAATGCTTGCCACTGTTATCAATGGACTTGCTCTGCAGGGTTGTTTGGAAAAAATGAATGCCATCACAAGGGTACAGAGTGCATTTGAAATGAGACAGTTTTGTGAGCCATATATTAGAAGAAGGGCAATAAGACATCTTGAAAAGGGCAGGATAGTGATAATCGTTGGCGGAACAGGAAATCCATATTTTACAACAGATACAGCAGCAGCATTGAAAGCAATAGAAATCGGTGCGGATGTGATATTGAAAGCAACTAAAGTGGATGGGGTTTACACAGATGATCCGTTAAAAAATAAAAATGCAAGAAGATACAAGGCATTAACTCACGATGAGGTTTTAACAAAAGGCCTCAAGTTTATGGATAATACAGCAATCGCACTGTGTATGAATAATAAACTATCCATCATAGTTTTCAACCTGTTCAGAAAAGGTAATCTGAAAAGGATTGTATGCGGAAAGGGAATAAAAACTGTGATTGCTGATAAAAACTCAGAATTATACAAATTAAATTTAAGGAGGGTCTCATGCTAAAAAAGTTGTGTCAGGATATGGAACAGAACATGAAAAAAGTAGAGGAGAACTTCATAAAAGAAATAAATAGCTTGAGGCTTGGACGAGCTTCGGTTTCATTGCTTGAGGGAGTCCTTGTTGAATACTACGGTTCCAAACTTCCAATAAGCCAGGTTGCAACAATTTCGATTCCTAATCCGCAAACCATTGTCGTTCAGCCATGGGATAAAACGATAACTGACAAAATAGTAAAAGCGATACAGATGAGTAATCTTGGTCTTAACCCGGTTTCTGATCAAGCGGCCATAAAAATTTCTGTTCCGCCTCTTAGTGAAGAAAGGAGAAAAGAACTTGTGAAGGTTCTGAGAAAACTCGAAGAGCAGGCAAAGGTAGAAATAAGGGAAATCCGGAGGAAAACAAAGGAAGAGTTGAAAAAACTTGAAAAAGAAAAAAAGATTTCTGAAGATGATTCATTCAGAACTGGCGAGGAATTACAAAAAATAACCGACAGATTCATGGAAGAAATAGAGAAAAAGACTTCTGCAAAAGAAAAAGAAATAATTGAATCATAAGAAAAAACACTTCGTAATTGCCATAGATGGTCCTGCAGGTGCTGGAAAAAGCACAGTGGCAATGCTTGTTGCCAGAAAGCTTGGTTTTTTGTACGTCGATACCGGCGCAATGTACCGGGCACTCACTCTGAAAGCCCTCAAATCAAACATCGAGCTCAATAATAAAGAGTCATTGATCGAAATGGCCCGTAACACCAGAATAGAAATTATACAAAACGAAAATGGTTGCGGAATTCTTCTCGACGGCGAAGATGTTGTAAAACAGATTAGAACAGAACAGGTAAGCGCAAACAGCCACTTTGTTGCATCCATACCTGAAATCAGGGAAATTTTGTGGAGTATTCAGCGTTCATTCCGGGATAGTTATGATATCGTTATGGAGGGAAGAGATATTGGAACAGTTGTTTTTCCGGATGCCGAACTCAAGATTTATCTTGATGCCTCACCTGAAGAAAGGGCAAAAAGGAGATATTTGCAAATTTTAAGTCAGGGTATAGAAGCTAATATCCAAAAAATCAAAGCAGAGCTCCTTTTGAGGGATGAAAGGGATAGCAGAAGAAAAATTGCGCCGCTTGTTAAACACCCCGAGGCTACAGTCATCGACACAACCAGCTTGACAATAGATGAGGTGGTATCTTTGGTACTTGATCTTTATAAAAAAAAGCTGGCAGAATTAGAAAATTGAATCAATTTCAAAGTCCCCGACGGAAATCTCTTCTCGATGAACGATTGATAGATGATACTTTTCTCTTTTCTTTTTCGAGTTCTTCACTTGTTAGCGCTTGCTTGCGGCTTAAATTGGCCCTGCCCTGTTCATCAAATCCTATAAATTTCACCTTAATACTTTCACCAATGTTTACAACATCTTCCACTCTATTGACTCTGTAAGAAGCAAGTTCGGAGATATGCACAAGCCCTTCCTGCTCGTTTAAAAATTTTACCATCGCTCCAAAAGGAAAGATTCTTGTAACAACTCCCTGGTAAATCTTGCCTACTTCAGGCTCTTCGACTATGGACTTTATTCGATCAAGTGCGGTCATACATTTATCAAGTTCAGTGCCATAAATTGATATCGTTCCATCCTCGCCAATATCAATCTCTACTCCTGTTTCTTCAATTATCTTCCTTATGGTCCTGCCACCACCACCTATGACAAGACCAATTTTGTCAGGTGGAATTTTATGCGTCATAATCCTCGGTGCATACTTTGATATCTCGGGTCTCGGAGCACTCAACGTATTATTCATAATTTCAATAATCTGAATCCTTGCCCGTTTGCTCTGTAAAACTGCCTCCCTCAGGATATCCATAGAAAATTCAGATGTCTTCACATCCATTTGAAAGCCAGTTATACCTGATTTTGTTCCGGCTATTTTTAGATCGAGATCACCAACATGATCTTCCTCGCCAGCTATATCCGTAAGCAGGATGTATTTTTCACCCTCCTTGATCATCCCGAGTGCCACCCCTGCAACATGCTCTGGAAGTGAAACCCCACCGTCCATCAGCGCTAGGCTTGAGGCACAAACAGTTGCCATTGAAGAGGAACCATTTGACTCGAGAATATTTGCCACAATTCTTATTGTATAAGGAAACACATCTTCTGAAGGAATAATAAACTGCAGGCATCTTTCAGCAAGAGCACCATGGCCAATTTCCCTGCGGGATGGCCCTCTCAAAGCCCCGGTTTCTCCCACTGAAAACGGTGGAAAGTTATAATGAAGCATAAACCTTTTTGAGGTTTCTTCATAAAGGCCATCAATTATCTGCTGGTCATGTTTTGTACCGAGAGTTAAAGATGCAAGACATTGCGTCTGTCCGCGGGTGAAAAGTGCTGAACCATGGGTTCTTGGTAACAAACCCACCAAGCAACTGATTGGCCTTACATCTTCAGGTTTTCTGCCATCAAAGCGCCTTCCTGATGTCAGAATTAAATGTCTTATAATCTTTTCAAGGCATTTCTTAAACACCAGCTCTACCTCTGTATGCTTCTCCTGGTCGTATTTTGTTTTGATTTCCTCAAGCATTTTTTCATAATACTGGTTTCTCTGTTGTTTATCAGGATAATCCCATATAGATTCCATCTTCTCCATAACGCAAAGTTCAATATTTCTTTCCATTTCAAGGTCCGGAATAAATGCTGGAGTATAAGGATAATCTTGCCTCCAGCTTTCTATAACACTCACGATCGGTTGAATTGCATTGAAGGCAAATTCTGTTGCTTCGAGAAAAATTTCCTCTGAAATCTCTTTAGCCCATCCTTCCAGCATCACAATTGAATTATCAGTGCCCGAAAGAACAAGGTTCAAACTACTTTTTTCAAGTTCGGTAATCGACGGATTTATAACAAATTTTCCATCAATTCTTCCAACCCTCACACAACCAACTACTTTTTTGAAAGGTAATCCCGCTAATGCAACAGCGCAGGAAGCCCCGACAACCGAGAGAATATCAGGGTCATTTTCCTGATCTGCAGAAAGAACAAACGAAATCAGTTGAACCTCGTCAGTAAAATCTCTGGGGAATAAAGGCCGAATGGATCTATCCATCAAACGGCTTACAAGAATTTCCCTTTCTGATGGCCTTCCTTCTCTTTTGAAAAACCCACCAGGAATTTTCCCAGCAGCAGATGTCTGCTCCCGGTAATCACAGGTCAAAGGGAAAAAATCCCTCAGCTCAGAACTTTTCTTTGTGGTCAGTGCTACAAGCACCACTGTTTCGCCACAACTGACAATTACAGAAGCTGCTGCCTGCTTTGCCAACTGACCGGTTTGAATGGTGATCTTTTTATCACCAAGCTCTATTTTTAATGATCCAGTCATCTTATTTTCTCAGATTCAGTTTT
>JAMWBX010000050.1 GCA_023818725.1 Candidatus Omnitrophota bacterium | reverse complement strand
TAAAATACATCAAGATGTATTTAAACCGCTCTTATATCCCTGATGCTACATACCTTTTCACCCTCGGAAACCTTTTAGAGGCAGAATCCTTATACCCTCAGGCTATCAGTGTTTATCAGGAGCTTCTTGAGTGTATTCAGGCGAAAAACATCCACAACCAGCCACCATCTATTAAAACAGTTCAGCAAAAGATAAGGATGTTAAGTGGCAGACTTGAGCCTCAGGTAGTTCTTGCTCTTGATATGAAACTTCAAGATTTACCGGACTTTCTTTCAAATTCCGGCTCAATTTTCAAAGAAAAGCTTGAACAACTTGACAAAGCCTACACTGTTGTAAATGACAGGACTCTTGTTAGGACACTTGCGGAACAGGGTCTTACCATGCGTGAAATAATTGACGATTTCGAAGAAAGGGCGCGTGTTGTAAAGCTTTTGAATGTTCAATACATTCTTGAGCCATCCATTGTCAAAATAGAAGATATGTACATATTCCAGGTCAGGGTGTACAGAGCAGGGTTGAAAGAGCCAGTAGAAACCTATGAATATAGAAACGAAAATTATGAATTTTTGCCAGTATATTTTCAAAGATTTGTTCTTGAATTTCAGGGAAAGAAAATTCCGGATGAACTTTTAATCCCGGAAAACACGTATCAGTGGACTTATGAATTATCTGACGAGATAACCACAATCGCCCTTTCCGAAAACGGGAAAAGGATCATTGCTGGTTGTAAAGATGGAAGGGTTTATATACTGAACAGCAAAGGCGGGATTCAACGAATTTTCAAACAGCAGGATGAAATTATAAAAGTTGCGATTTCGCCTGAAGGAAACTATTGTGCATGGGCATCTATCGAGGGCAGAATAGTATTAGCAGAGGGTAATAAAGTCATATTTGAAAAAAAGGTTAAAAATCTTGTAAGGGCGATCTCCATATCTGAGAACGGCAAGTTCTGGGCATATGCAATTAATAACAGAGTCTTTTATCTTGATTCAAGAGGTGAAATTTTCTGGACTCGTGATCTTTCAGATTGGGTCAACAGCATTAAAATAAGTCAGGATTCTTCATGGTTTTTTGTTGGAACAACAGCAGGAGATCTTTTTGTATTTACAAGCGAGGGTAATCTTGCCTGGAGTATGAAACTGAACAGTGCTGTCGAGAAAATTCGTGTTTCGCCTGAAATAAAATACGCAAGCGCTGTACTGAAAAATAATCTTATTCACCTTGTTTCAATAACAGGGGCAGAGATACTTAAGTTCACCCTTGGTGACAGTGTGGGATTTTTAACGTTCACTCAGGACATCCTTGAGGCACTAACTGGGGTCTGGAATCAATGGTATTACTTCCCTGATTCGCAGAAAAGAAGAATGTGGTACTTTTCGATCGATAAGTCTGTCAGATTAGCAGATGCAGCAGCATCGGGTAATTTTTATGTCGTCGCGAAGGGTAAAAGTCTGCTTGCATACACTGTTGCCTGGAGATAAATTCAAATTAGTTTTTTCCACTTCGTTCAAAGATAACTGGCATCATTGACAGAGCTAAATTATGTGGATTAAAATAAACTGCAGTCATTTTGCTCAATAACTAAAAATTTTCCATCTTTCAGGGGCAAGGAGGAATAAGATGGTTAGGCTTGCAATTATCGGTGCGGGATTTATGGGTTCGATGCATGCTGAGGTTTATTCTCAATTACCAAATGTTAAAATAGCCGCAATTGTTGATGAAAGGGGTGAAAAGGCAAAATCTCTTGCGGAAAAGTATGGGGCAATTCCATACCTTAGCGCAGATCAGGTCTTTGCAAAATCCGATATAACAATTGTTGATATCTGCTTACCGACTTTTCTTCATAAGGAATTTGTCATAAAGGCTGCAGAAGCAGGTAAAGATATTATATGTGAAAAGCCCATCGCACTTACGATTGAGGATGCAAAGAAAATGGTTGATGCTTGCCGGAAAAAGAAGGTCAGGTTTATGGTAGCTCATGTAATCAGATTCTGGCCGGAATATGCATTTATCAAGAGAAACTATGACCAGGGAAGATATGGAAAACTTATAACAATTACCTGCACCAGATTAAGTCCTAGGCCAACATGGGGATGGCAGAACTGGTTGCTTGACAACAGTCGATCAGGTGGAGCGCTTTTTGACCTTCATATACACGATGTCGATTTCATCCTTTATCTATTGGGTCAAAACCCTGTTTCTCTTTATTCCGTAGGAACTTTTTCCCAAGAGGAAGGTTATACACATGTTTTCACTACATATAATTTTCCAGGCGGAATTACTGCTTTTGCCGAAGGTGGCTGGGATATGACTTCAAACTTTCCTTTTGAAATGAAGTTCATTGCACAATTTGAGAAGGCAGTTGTTGATTTCGACTCAACATCAACTCCGACCCTTACTGTTTATTATGCTGATGGGAGGGTTGAAAGACCACAAATTGAAAGAAAAACTTCTCAGGTTTCAGAAGGAAACATTTCTGACCTTGGTGGTTACTATTTTGAAATCAATTATTTTATTGACCATGTCGTGCATAATAAAGAATTTCAAATAATAACTCCGGAAGATGCGGTAAATAGCCTGGCAGTTGTTTTAAAAGAACTAGAGTCTCTTAAAACAGGTAAGATAATAACCTTTTAGCCTAACGCAGGTTTTCGATCTCGTACATTAGGATCGAAAGCGCTACGATTGCTGCTGTTTCAACTCCCAGTATTCTTGGACCAAGACCTGCAACAAGGATTCCGTTTTCTTTAGCCAACTCTATTTCGTCCTCAGTAAACCCACCTTCCGGTCCGATAAAAACTCTGAGCAACCGATCCTGGTTTATTTTTTTTAATAGATCTGGGATAATTTTTTTTAAATAATCCTTTGACTGTTCCCAAAATAAGATGCCGGTCGTCGTGCTGGACACGATGCTACTGAAATCACAGGGTGGACAAATTTCAGGTGTTCTTGACCTGCCAGCGATCTTGCTGCCTTCTCCGGCAATTTTTCTCCAGCGCTGGATTTTGTCTTTTTTGAATATTTTTTCAACATCACTGATATTCCTTGAACTTCTAAAAGGTATGATTTTTGAAATACCCAGCTCGGATGCTTTTTTCAGTATGCTTTCAAATGTTGCTTTTTTACACAGCGAGATGCACAACTCAAACGGAACAGGTAACTCCCTGTAGTCTGCAATTTTTTCTTCTATTATTTCCGCTTCAATTTTCAACCTATCTATTTTTTTTATTCTGAGCTCATATTCGACTCCGCTGCCGTCAAAAGCATAGAATCTTGACCCGGGACCCATTCTCAAAACATTTTTTAAATAATGCGCGGGCTCTCCAGAAATAAAAACCCTCCTTTCTATTTTTTTGTGGTTGTAAAGATATATTCTCCTCATTTCGTTATTTCAACTATTTTGTTTCTGCTTTTGTGGCCGGAAACGATTTTAACTGCGGATTTTGGAACATCAAAATATTCTGCTATAAGTTTGATAAGAGCACTGTTTGCTTTTCCTTCGACTGGTTTCTCATTGACATAGACTTTAAGTGACCTATCCTGATTTTCAACAACCTTTTCTTCCCGTGAATATGGTTTAACTTTTATAATGAACCTCATTAAAATTTTACTTCTATTTTTTTTCGGGATTCTTCTTCTGCTTGAAAATAAGGCTTTTCTGTGTCAAGATTGAAAGCACGGACAAATAGCATAACAGGAAAGCTTTTTGCGATTCTGTTGTATCTATTCACGGCTTCATTGTATCGTTTTCTTTCAACCGCTATTCTATTTTCGTTTCCTGCAAGCTCGTCCTGAAGATGCAGAAAATTTTCACTTGCTTTCAATTGTGGATAGTTTTCAACAACCAAAAGCAACCTGCTGAGTGCTTTCTCAAAGCTCAATGAAGCTATTTCTTTTTCTTTAACTGACTTTGCGTTAAGCAAAGAACTTCTCGCGTTTGTCACTTCAATAAATACCTCTTTTTCGTGCTTAGCATAACCCTTTACTGTGGCTACAAGATTTGGAATCAAATCAGCCCTTCTTTGAATAACATTTTCAACCTGAGCCCACGCTTGCCTGACACCCTGGTCAAGAACAATAAGCCGATTATACTGAAACTTCAAAGCTTGATAAATAATTACGAAAAACAAAAGCACTAATATCGTAACAATCCATTTTTTTTTCATACATCCTCCAGTGTTGCATAAATTTTACTCTGAAATCTGAGAAAAATAAAGCAAGCGTATATCATTTGAATAATCGGGAAATTTGGATATTTTTGCTTCTTTTTGACTGCTTAAGAAAAAAGGGTGGGTGAGGGGATTTGGCGCCCTCGCCTCCCACTGCGGCTCGGGTCGACCCGGCCCGCCTCACCGCCTCGGCGGGCTTGCCATACAGCGCTCTTTATTCATCGCGCCGGCAACCAGCCGCACAAGTCCTCGCACTTGCTCGGACTTATACGTCTTCGCTCCATTCAAATCCCTCTTATTAAGAAAAAAGGGTGGGTGAGGGGATTTGAACCCCCGGCATCCAGAGCCACAGTCTGGCGCTCTGTCCGCTGAGCTACACCCACCATAACTGGCGACTTAATATTTTACACAAATTTTTATTGTAGTAAAATTTAATGGACGGCTTCCAATAAAAAAAAGGATATGAAAACATTACTCTTTCTCGTCTCGGTAATGACAGTCCTGTGTGGGTGCATTCAGAAAGAACTGGCGATATCCATACCAGTAATAAATGAAAACGAAATGAAAAAAGAGATAGTAATAAATACAGGGGACCTTATAAAATTTGCGCTTGAGTCCAATCCCACAACAGGCTACCACTGGCATGTCAAATATGATTCTGAAATTCTTCGTCTTACGGAGAATCAATTCATTGAAGGAGGAAAAACCGGTCTTGCAGGTAGTTCTGGCACTCAGAAATTTGTTTTCAGGGCTGTAAAAACCGGCGAAACTATAATTCAATTTTCCTACATTAGAGAATGGGAAAAGAACACTCCACCGGCAAAAAAAATCGTTTGCCAGGTGAAAATCAATTGACTGCAGCCGTGCTAAATCTTAAAGGTAAGCAGGCGCTTATTACTGGCGGAAATTCAGGAATAGGCTTTGGAATTGCAAATGCCCTTGCGACTGCAGGCGCAACAGTTGTAATAATCGGTAGAAATGGCAGAAAAAATGAATTGGCACTAAAGACACTAAAAGGTATTAACAATTCCTGTTATGCTCTAAGGTTTGATCTGTCAAGAATAGAAAAAATAGCGGAATTTTATAAGGATGCAGAAAAAGAATATGGAACATTTGATATACTGGTCAATTGTGCAGGAACAACTATCAGAAAAAGAGCGGATAGAATAACACTGAGAGAATGGGAAAAAGTCATCGGATTAAATCTTACCAGCACATTCATACTTACCCGAGAATGGGCAAAATCCCTGATTAAAAAAAATGCTGCTGGCACCTGTATTATAATTTTATCCCTCATGTCAGAAGTAGCAAGACCTACAACTGCTGCCTACGGCGCCTCTAAGGCAGCATTAAGACAGCTTGTAAGATCGCTTGCTGTCGATTGGGCTAAGTTTAATATAAGAGTGAATGGAATTTCTCCTGGGTACATAAAGACAGAATTGACTGAACCTCTCTATAATGATCCGGAGTTTTCAAAATGGGTCCGCCAGAGGACGCCACTTGGAAGGTGGGGAAAACCCGATGACATTGGTCCAGTTGCTGTTTTTTTGTGTTCAGATGAAGCAAGTTTTATTACAGGGCACACTATTTTTGTTGATGGTGGATTCCTTGCAACAATCTAGGTTAATGTTTTCCTGAAATGTTTCACTATAAGGTTTTTTACAAAGAAAATGTGAGTTATGAAAAAATGTGCGCAACTAAGCCAGTGAATTTCAGGTTTTCCTAAGGCGTTCCATAGTTTTTCTGTATATTGCGGTCTTACCGAAGTATCATACCTTGCGTTTATCATCAATATATTTGAGGAAGGTTTTGCATAAGAGAGCGGGTCTATTCCCTTCCATCTTGAGGATAGTTGTTCTCTCGTAATTTGCGAAAACAGTTTTCTTTTGTATATTCTTGCGATGAAATCTCTTGAGTCCCATAACATACCCGCGATGTCTCCCCCACCAACAATGTATACCCCAGAGGATATTCTTTCGTCGACTGATTGCGCGATAGCAGAAATAGTGGCTCCAAGACTGATTCCAAGTATACCAATTTTTTTGTTTTCCTTTTCGAGAAAATCAATCGCTTTGCGCACATCGACCACAGATTGTATCAGACCCCTTTTGAAAATCTCAGGCCAGTCAAAATTTTTTGGAACTCCTTTAAGCGGTCTGCCTTTAGGAATTCTTGCGGGGGCATACGGCATTATAAGCATAAAACTGGAAATTCCTTTTTTTGCGAGGCTTTCGCAAAAATACCTTGTTGTCAATACCATTGAAATGCCATGGATGACAATAACTGCCTTACCTGGAAAACTGGTTCGAAAGTAATATCCCCACACTTTATCGCATACTGGAATTCCAACCGGATATGCAGATGGAAATTCAACTTGAAGAACCTGATACTTCCTATTTTTTCCAGTTGTCTTTAAGTTAAAATTTCATAATTTGAATAATTGTTTTGTTAGTGTTGAAAAAATTTAGTAAGAAATCTGTCAATTTCCATTATTTATTCGCTATATTTAACTTTGTCGATATAAGAAGTATGATTTCTCATTTAGCTTGATTTAATGTAAACTATGTTGAGTTGCTAGGTTTTAATTTATGATTGTTTAAGGATGATTTTAAAACTATTGTATGAGTCAGTGAAATATGATGAAGTGTGTAAAAACTTCAATAAATTGTACTCCAATACGTGAAACTTTGAATTATGAAAATTCAAAGCAATAGGCTATATGTGATCGTTACTTAGAATTTACTTCAATTTCAAAAACAATACACAGAATATAATATTTACTGTCAACATTTTTCATGTATGTTTATTTGTGGTGAACTCTTTAAATTGATCCAATTTTAAATAATTGAATTAGTTTTACGTGCAGTCGATTATTTTTGTCGTGTTTAAATTTGAAAAGTTTACAAATAATTTACAAGGTTTTCTAATGATTGATCATTTCACTTGATATTCATCCAATCTTAGTACTGAAATTATTTATTTCTATATTAGTCAGACATATTTTTATTTTCCAAAAAATTGTTACTTCAATCCCAAAAATATTCTCTTTGAGTATTGAGAACTAGTAAACAATCTACTATATTTAAGTGATTTAATTGTTGAATTTATTAGCTTAAATATAATTTACTTGGCGTAAATTTTTTGACAGCTGTAGGCTACAGTGTTTTTGTTAAAAAAATAAGTTTTGACGCCAACGCTGATGTAGGCTCAGGCTAGCTCTTGCTGGTTGCAAGTATATGATAATGAGCAATAACTATAATTATTATGTACACATAATGTTTCCATTTTTCTAGCTACAATTTTTCGAAAAAATTAGATTTGTCATAATTTCCACATAAATATAATGTACAGCAGATTTATACAGGATAACTAATGTAAGAATTCCAAATATCCATTGATAGCATTATAATACCATCTACTTATTATTACGCATATATTTTTGTATTGCTTGAAAAGTAATTTGATAATTGAAA
>JAMWBX010000049.1 GCA_023818725.1 Candidatus Omnitrophota bacterium | reverse complement strand
ATTTGAAACAAGTACAAATTTTTTCATAAGCCTTCTATTGTAGTTAATGGAATTGGAGCAGACCGGATTTGAACCGGCGGCCTCCAGAGTGCGATTCTGGCGCTCTCCCAGCTGAGCTACTGCCCCTGACATTTAATTTTACCATAAAATCCTTGCAAGGCATAGAAACAGATGATAACATAAAACAATCAAACATGAAAAATGTGATTCACTTTGGTGCAGGAAACATTGGAAGGGGCTTCTTCGGACAACTTTATTACCAGTCCGGATATCACATTATTTTTGTTGACATTGTTGAGTCTGTGGTAGAAACCCTCAACAATAAAAATCAGTATCCGCTATGGCTTGTAGGCAAAGATATTGAAAAACTAACCATAAAAAATGTCTCAGGAATTAAGATTACCGAAAAAGAAAAAATCCTGCAAGCCGCAAAAAATGTTAGCCTTATAAGTTTTTCTGTCGGCGTTAACAATGTAAAAAACCTGGTAGGAATCTTTAAAGATATAATTGAAGACAAAGGGGTCTTCAATCCATCTTCATGCATCGATATTATAATTGGGGAAAATATGAAAGATGCCTCAAGGACCTTGAAACAATGGATAACCGAGGTTCTTTCTCCTTTTGCAATAGATTATTTTGAAAAAAAAGTAGGATTGGTGGAAACAGTTCTTGGAAGAATGATTCCAATTGTGCCAGAAGAACTAAAAAAACAGTATCCTCTGATTGTACTTGCAGAACCGTATAGCACAATGCCCGTCGCAAAAAATATGTTCAAAGGAATATTACCTGAAGTAAAAGGATTTCAGTTTGTAGAAAACATTGAGACCTATGAGGCAATGAAAATATACATACACAACTTTAGCCATGCCGCATTTGCTTATGCAGGACATAAAAAGGGTTACACATATATATGGCAATCCGTCGCAGATAAAAAAATAAGGGACCTGGTTCAGAAGGCATATGCCGAAATAAAACAGGCGATAAACAAAAGATACAATGTTTCTTTAAAGGAGATAGATGATTATTATAACGATTTGCTTTCCAGGTTTTCAAATAAAGGACTCGGAGATACTGTAACAAGGGTGGCAAGAGAACCAATAAGAAAACTTGGATCAAACGACAGAATCATCGGTGCTGCAAAACTATGTCAGGAACAAAATATCATGCCCGAATATGTGAGTCTTTTTGCTGCGCTATGCATTTATTATGATGAACCATCAGATCCTGAGAGCCAGAATTTGAAACATCTTCTGGAAAATCAAGGAGTAGACTATATACTAAAGAACATCTCAGGCCTATCAGACCAGGATAATCTATATAGGCTTATAAAGGATAAGTGTCTCAATTTTTTGAAGGTCAGGGATAAAATGTTATAATATATAGGTATTTTTTTTCACATTACGGAGCTAATAGATGCCAAAGGCAGCCGTACTTAAGGACATTGAAAACCTTGAGATATTAGAAAGAGACATCCCATCGCCGAAAAAAGGTGAGATTCTTCTGAAGGTAAAAAGCTGTGCGATATGTGGAACCGATATAAAAGTTTTTCATCATGGGCACAAGCATATCGTCTTTCCAAGAGTCACCGGACATGAACTGAGCGGAATAATTGAGAAAGTCGGCACGGATGTTGAGCAATACATAGAGGGTGATAGGGTTGCAGTTGCACCCGCCATCCCATGCGGACAATGTTATTACTGTAGAAAAGGATGGCAATCAATGTGCGATAATCTGAAAGCCATAGGATATCATTTTGATGGTGGATTTGCAGAATATATGATCGTACCTGAGATTGCCATAAGAAATGGCTGTGTGAACAAGATTCCTGAAAGTGTAAATTTCGACCAGGCATCCCTTGCAGAACCTCTCGCCTGTGTAATTAACGGACAACAACTGAGCAGGGTTGAGGTTGGAGATACAGTTTTGATTCTCGGAGCAGGACCTATTGGATGTCTTCATGCGGAACTGGCAAAAAATACGGGCGCCACAAAGGTTATTCTCGCCGATGTCGTTCAGCAGCGTATTGACATGGCCGCTTTCACAGGTGCAATAACTGTAAATTCAAAAGAAAAAGACCTTAAGAAGTTTGTCGCGGAAATAACCGATGGAAGAATGGCTGACAGAGTGATTGTAGCCGTCGGTTCCGCTGAAGCTCAGGAGCAATCACTTGAACTGGTTGCGAAAAGAGGTTCAATCAATTTTTTTGGAGGACTGCCGAAGGAATCGCCTTTCGCAAGGCTGAACACGAATGTCCTTCATTATGGAGAAAGCTTCATCACAGGAACTCACGGTTCAACTCCTCTGCACAATCAGATGGCCCTTGAATTAATTGCTTCAGGAAGGATCAAAATAAATAACTATATCAGCAAAAAAATGAAACTCGATCAAGTTTTAGAAGGATTAAGGGAGGCTGAAGAAAGAAAGGTCATGAAAATAGTCATCAATCCTTAATAATGAAAGGGGATATATGTACAAACCGTCAAAAAAAGAAGCGCAAGATATGTTGCAGCAAATGATGGAGATCAGGCAATTTGAAGACAAAATCATGGATCTTCTTTCAAAAAATATTGCCGAAGGGGGTTCTCATCTGTATGCGGGAATGGAAGCTATTGCTGTCGGCGTAATTTCCAGTCTGAACCATGACGACTACATAACAAGTACGCATCGCGGTCATGGCCACGCAATAGCAAAAGATGGCGACCTTAACGCCCTGATGGCAGAAATCCTTGGGAAAAAAACCGGGGTCTGCAAAGGAAAAGGTGGATCCCTTCATCTTGCTGATCTGAATAAAGGCAATCTTGGGGCCAATGGTATTGTTGGAGGTGGACTTGGTATAGCAACAGGCGCAGCTCTTGCACTTAAAATGCAGAAAAGCTCAAGAATAGTTGTATGTTTCTTCGGCGACGGCGCTCTTAATAATGGAATAACGCATGAATGCATGAACATGGCATCTTTGTGGAAACTTCCTGTTATTTTTTTGTGTGAGAACAACCTTTATGCAATGAGCGTATGCATAAATCGTGCCTGCTCGGTAAAGGATTTGCGTAAGAGGGCTGATGCCTATGATATGCCCTCTGAAATAGTCGACGGCATGGATGTAATTGCTGTAAAAGAAGCTGCAATCAGATGGATCGATTACGTCAGAAAAGGTAACGGACCGTGTTTTGTTGTTTGCAATGCTTATCGCTATTATGGTCACAGCAGAAGCGATCCACGTGTTTATAGAACAAAAGAAGAGGAAAAATCCTATAGAGATAGAGATCCGATAATTAACTTTGCACAACGGTGTATAAAAGAAGGGTGGCTGACTGAAAAAGAAGTCAGAGAGATTGAAGCAACTGTAGCAAAAGCAATTGAAGAAGCAACAGATTTTGCTATAAAAAGTCCGTTGCCTGAACCCGAAGAACTTTATACCGATCTTTATGTTTAAAAGGAGTGATCGTGAGAGAAATTACATATCGCCAGGCTTTAAACGAAGCACTCGATGAAGAAATGGCAAGAGATGAAAAAGTTTTCCTGATGGGCGAGGACATTGCAATCTATGGTGGTGCATATGGAGTCACCAGTGGCCTATTGAACAAGTATGGCGAAGAAAGAGTAAGGGATACTCCTATCTCTGAAGCAGCAATTGTAGGGGCTGGTCTTGGAAGTGCGCTTTTGGGTTACAGACCAGTGGTTGAAATAATGTACATTGATTTTATAGGTCTATGTATGGATCAGCTGAACAACCAGGTTGCAAAGATAAGATATATGTTTGGGGGTAAATGTACTGTGCCACTTACAATAAGAACTGAAGGAGGTGCAGGAAGAACACTGGGAGCCCATCACTCACAAAGTCTGGAAGCATGGCTAATGCATATACCAGGGATAAAAGTCGTTATGCCCGCAACCCCGGCAGATGCCAAGGGCCTTTTAAAAAGCTCAATCCGTGATAATAATCCGGTTGTCTTTATCGAGCACAAAATGCTTTATAACACAAAAGGATTTGTTCCGGAAAATGAGTATCTTGTTCCAATAGGCGTTGCTGATATAAAAAGAACAGGTAACGATGTAACAGTTCTCACATACTCTCGGATGCTTCTATTTTCATTGAAGGCGGCAGAGATTCTGGAAAAGGATGGAATCAGTGTTGAAGTAGTTGATCTGCGCACTCTTCTTCCTCTTGATAAAACCACGATAAAAAATTCAGTAATGAAAACCAACAGAGTAGTGATTGTGGAAGAGGACACTAAAACTGCCGGGGCTGGTGCAGAGATCGGAATGACTGTTGTAGAAGAATGCTTTGACTATCTTGATGCACCTGTGAAAAGAGTTGCTGGAGCCGACGTTCCGATGCCAAAAGCACCGAACCTTGAAAGCCTTGCAATACCATCTGTTGAAACCATTGTTCAGGGAATAATGGAGGTAATGAAATGATTTATGAAATTATCATGCCAAAACTTGGCGAGACAATGGAAGAAGGCTATATAAATAAATGGCTCAAGAATGAAGGGGACAGAGTCAGAAAAGGCGAAGTTATTCTTGAAGTCATGAGCGATAAGACAAATTTTGAAGTTGAATCTCAACATGAAGGCTTTTTGAGAAAGATTTTAATCCAGAGCTCTGACAAGCCAGTTCCTGTTACTACAATAATAGGATACATCTCAGACTCAATGGATGAAGAAATACCCGCTATTGCAAAAGAAGAAAAACAGCAAGAAGCGTCACTAAAAGAAAAGAAGCCACCAGAAGAAGGTTCCCTTGAAAAGAAAGAAACACAGTTTAGTACCAGAATAATTGCAAGTCCAGCTGCAAAAAAACTCGCCAGTGAAATGGGGATTAACCTTAAGGATATAGCGGATTTAAAAGCAGGGGGAAGAATAGAAAAAAAAGACGTCGAAGATTATGCTTTGCACATTAAGGAAAAACAGATGGAAGCTGGAAAAAAGATCGAACAGCTATCTCCTGTAAGGAAAATTATTGCAGATAGATTATCATGGAGTAAGCAAAATATTCCCCATTACTATTTATCCACAAAAATCAATATGAATAGCATCGAACAGATGAAGGAACTCTCAAATAGGCAGGGAAAGGACTTTACCTATACAGACTTTATCCTGTTTTTTGTTTCAAGGGTAATTCCTGATTTTCCTCTTTTAAACACCTCTTTTATAAATGGTGAAATTCATCAGTTCAATTCCATTGACATAGGAATTGCGGTAAATACTGAAAATGGACTGGTTGTTCCGGTCTTGAGGGACCTGCGGAATAAAAGCATCGAAGAAATTTCAATTTTGCGTTCAAATGCGATGGATAAGGCAAGAAAAGGGCAGCTGGAAAAAAAGGATACCGAAAATTGTAGATTTGTATTAACCAATCTTGGCATGTTTGGAGTAATGCAGTTTCAGGCAATTATCAACCCGCCTGGAACTGCAATAATGGCAGTAGGTTCCATCGAAAAGGAACCCATTATTTCAGGTGAAATTATTACTGTAGGAAAAACCATGTGGGTTACTCTTTCCCTCGATCATAGAGTGATAGATGGAGCTTATGGTGGAGCCTTTTTGAAAAAGCTCAGGATGATAATGGAAAACCCGGCAACGGCATTGCTATGATTGCGAGAATAAAAGAAGATATTCAAACCGTATTCAAAAAAGATCCGGCTGCTAAAAATGTCATTGAAGTTTTGCTATGCTATCCCGGGTTGCATGCGATATGGATACACCGTATTTCCCATTTTTTGTGGATGCACGGCGCAAAAACATTTGCGAGATTCATCTCTCATATATCCAGATTCTTAACAGGTATTGAGATTCACCCGGCTGCCACTATCGGCAGAAGGTTCTTTATTGACCATGGTATGGGAGTTGTGATAGGCGAGACTTCCGAAATCGGAGATGATGTGCTATTATATCAAGGGGTGGTACTTGGAGGCACATCGCTTGAAAAGAAAAAAAGACACCCGACAGTAAGAAATAATGTGGTAATAGGAGCAGGTGCTATTGTGCTGGGCGCAATAGAAATAGGAGAGGGAGCAAAAATCGGAGCAGGATCAGTTGTCATAAAGGATGTCCCTCCTGGTTCTACGGTAGTGGGGGTGCCGGCCAGAATTGCTGGCCTACATGTTGCAAAAAAAGTTGATCTTGAGCATTCTCAATTGCCTGATCCGCTTGCAAAAGCCCTTGCCGTAATCATCGAAGAACAGGAAAGGCTTGCAGAAAGAATCTCAGTCCTCGAAGGAATGGAAGGCCTGAAATCAAAAATTGATACGTACTTTGAAGAAAAGAAAAAAGAAATATCGAAAATGTTTGAACCTCTCGAAAAGGGGGAGAAATGAGAAAAATTGCTACCATGACTTTTTCCACACTTATACTGATAAACTTTGCGATTGCAAATCAGATCATCCAACGTCATACTGTAAAAAAAGGAGAAACACTCTCATCCCTTGCATCAAAGTATAATACGACGGTTGAGCAGATTAAAAGCTGGAATGGCTTATCTCGTAATACCATATATCCCGGCCAAACAATTATTGTTGGAAAATACGAGGTAAAAGAAAAGGATGTGTATATTGTAAAAAAAGGGGATACGCTATTATCGATAAGCAAAAAAACTGGGGTTTCTGTTGAAAAATTAAAGAATTACAACGATCTCGGCTCCGGCATAATATATCCGGGGCAAAAGCTTGCATTAACCAAACCAGAAACAAAAAAGACAGAGCAAATAAAAAAACAGCTAAACCATGGTATTGAAAATAATGTCTATTATGTGAAAAAAGGTGATACACTTTCATCGATCTCAAGAAAAACAGGAATATCTGTAGATCAGCTAAAAAAATTAAACGGTCTTCACGGTGGCAAACTTGCAATAGGGCAGAAACTGATCTTAAAAAAAGCGGAGCAAACGACCGTTTTAAACACGCCTGAAACTATTACTTTAGAAGATGAAAAGATAAAAGAAACACTTGAAAGTGGCAGCACTGTGGTTGAACAGCCATCAACAATAATCATTAATAGATACCATACAGTGAAGAAAGGGGAGTCTCTCCACTCCATAGCTAAAAAATATGAGACCACAGTCGCAAGTATAAAACGCTTAAACAATCTTAAGTCAAATGTGATTCATCCTGGTAAAACCATCGTAGTTGCCAGAATAACCCGTCAGGTTCCTCCTGTGGTCATAAATCCTACCCCAATCGTTCCGGTCACGCCAAAGATCTATTATAGTGTCAAACTGGGAGATACCATAGACTCCATAGCTTCAAAATTTGGAATAAGCGTTTCAGTACTTAAGGAAACCAATCTCATCTCAGACAATAAGATAAGGATTGGACAGACTCTGGTAATACCACAGGTTGCAAATGGCAACGATGTCACAAAAGAAGACACACCCATAACAGGAATTGAAGAAGAAAACTCAAAGTCAAGATTACTTGCTGCATCGAGGATTGTTGAAAATGCTCTGAATTTTCTGAACACACCATACAGATTTGGGGGATTTTCAAAAAATGGGATTGACTGCTCCGGATTGACAAAGAAGGCATATGAAGCAATAGGAGTTTCTCTTCCACGAACATCGAGTCAGCAAGCAAGAACAGGAGAAATAGTTCCTGTTACCGCAATTCAGCCAGGTGACCTTCTTTTCTTCGGGAAAAAGGGAAGAATTGATCATGTTGGAATTTATATAGGAGATAATAAATTTGTACACGCAAGCAGAGAATCTGGAAAGGTGGTTGTTGCCAGTCTTGAAGAAGCGTATTACCAGAAACATTTAATATGT
>JAMWBX010000048.1 GCA_023818725.1 Candidatus Omnitrophota bacterium | reverse complement strand
TTTAAACCTCTGTCCTAGTTCCATGACTATTCTAGTAGTAGCCGGATGATTCAGATATGAATTTATCTTTCTGATACTGACAAGATTGTTGTTTTTCCCTGCAGTAATCAGTTTCTCCACCACATTTCTTAATTGTTTAGCCTTCGCCTCTGTGGTTACTATTCTTTTATTTTGAAAAAAACTGATGGCAAGACCTTTCAAAATACTTTTGCGATGAGATAGATTTCTTCCAAGCCTACGGATTTTCTTTCTGTGCTTCATACATGCTCCTATTCTTTTAGTTTATATCCTTTTTTCTCAAGAACCTCCTCAACTTCCTGTATTGCTTTTTTACCAAAATTTTTCATATCCTCGAATTTTGCGCGTGGCGTCTCAATAATATCCCTCAGGGTTCTAATATCATTTTGCTGAAGAATATTGATAATCCTTGTTGAAAGATTCAATTCTGTCACAGGAATATCAAGGTTTTTATCCACCGCAGCTTCAATTTTTTCAGGTTTACCCATCGGCAACTGAATCTGACCAATTTTCGTAAAGTGAGTATTCAGAATATCGGTGGCAATCTTTAGTGCAGCATCCGGTGTAATTGCACCATTTGTCCAGATATCAACAATGAGTTTTTCGTAGTCAACCAGAGGTCCAACTCTTGTGTTTTCAACGTGAAATGAAACCTTTTTTACAGGCGTATAGATTGCATCAATCAAAATTGTATCCACAGGTATATCCTTCCTTATGAGTTTCATCTTCTCCACGGGAAGATATCCTTTTCCGGATGTAAACTCAATGTCCAAAGAAAGCTTGACAGAAGGGTCGATTGTGGCAATATGGAGATCTGGATTCAAAATTTTCACACTCCCGTCCTTCACAAGATCTCCAGCACAAATTTCTGAAACCCCTGAAATTGTAACTGAACAAATATGCGGAAATTCAGAAATCACTGATTTGCATATTACTTGTTTCAGATTGAGAACAATCTGAGTGGTGTCTTCCTTTACTCCCGGGATAGTCGTAAATTCATGCAGTACTCCTGATATCTTCACCCCGGTGATAGCAACACCAGGAATACTCGAAAGCAATACCCTTCTCAATGCATTTCCAACTGTGACCCCAAAGCCTCGTTCGAGTGGCTCCACTATAAGCTGCCCGTAGTTATCCCTGTAAGTTTCCTTCGCCCACGTTATTCTGGATGGATAAACAAAATCCAGTGTCTTTTCTTCCATAGTTCCCACCTCACTTTGAATAAAAGTTTATTATGAGATGCTCATCAACAGGAATTCCCACTTCCTCTCTTAATGGGTATCTTGCCACCTTCGCTTTTAATTCATTTTCTGAAACTTCAAGCCATGCAGGTACTGTTGCAGTGCCAAGTTCTTTTACCTGTTTTGCTATCTCAACATACTTTGAACCATCACTAATACTGATTTCATCACCAATCCTGACCTGGTATGAAGGCTTATTAACTCTTTTCCCGTTTACAAACACATGTCCATGGACGATCGCCTGTCTTGCCATTCTTCTTGAAAATGCCCAATGTACTCTATATACAACATTATCTAGTCGACATTCCAGAAGTCGAAGTAAAACTTCTCCGGTAACCCCTTTTGCTTTTTTAGCCATCGCGAAATACCTTCTGAACTGTCTTTCAAGTACCCCATAGTATACCTTCACCTTGTTCTTTTCCCTCATCTGCATTCCGTACTCGGATGTTTTAGCCTGTGTAACACCTCTTCGCTGTTTACGTGGGTCAAGCGGACATTTATCACTTTCGCACCTTCTTCCTTTTAAATACAGTTTTTCAGCATTGCGCCTGCAAATTCTGCAAACTGGTTTAGAAATTTTTGCCATTTCAACTCCTTTTATACCCTTCTTCTCTTAGGGGGTCTGCAACCGTTGTGGGGAATTGGTGTAACATCTCTTATAGCAGTTACATTCAATCCTGCTGCTTGAAGTGCTCTTATAGCTGTCTCACGGCCGGGCCCAGGCCCTTTAACTCTTACCTCCACTTCTTTCATATTCACCAGATTCTGTACCTTTCTTGCAACATTTTCAGCTACCAGTTGTGCCGCAAAGGGTGTACCCTTCCTTGTACCCTTAAATCCAACCACACCGGCGCTTGCCCATGCTATTACCTTTCCATCAGTATCAGTTATTGTGATGGTCGTGTTATTAAATGTTGCTTTTATGTGAGCCACTCCTATCGGAATTGTTACATGCCTTTTTTTCTTCTTAATATATTTCTTTTTCGTTTTTTCTGCCATTTTATCTCCCTGGAAATGTTTTGATTAACTTTCTCCTTCTTTAATCTTTGCCTTTATTGCCTTTCTCGCTGCCTTATCCCTTATCACTCCCACTGTCTTGCGAGGCCCCTTTCTGGTCCTAGCGTTGGTTCTCGTTCTCTGGCCTCGAACAGGAAGCGACCTTTTATGCCTTAACCCACGGTAGCAGTTTATATCTACAAGCCTGGCAATATTGCCACTGATTTCTCTTCTAAGATCTCCTTCAATTTTGAAATTCTGCTGAACAAAATTCGAAATTTTACCAATTTCTTCCTCTGTAAGATCCTTTACTCTCTTGTCGGGATTGACCCCGGTGGCCTTTATTATCTTGTTTGCAATTGATCTACCGATGCCATAGATATATGTTAAACCGATAAAAACTTTTTTTTCATTCGGAATTTCCACTCCTAAAATTCGAGCCATAATTAAGCCTCCTCATCCCTGTTTTTGTTTATGCTTTGGCCCATCCTGAGGGTTCTTGCATATAACCATAACAGTGCCCTTTCTTTTAATAATCCTGCACTGCGGACATATTTTTTTCACTGAACTGCGAACCTTCATTGCCCCCCCTATATGCGTTTTATAATCCTTCCTTTTGAAATATCATAAAGTGAAATTTCAACAATAACTCTATCACCTGGAATAATTTTTATGTAGTTTAAACGCATCTTTCCGCATAAATGAGCGGTCACCTTCATACCATTATCCAGATCCACCAGAAAATTTGTACCGGGAAGTGCCTTTTCCACCGTACCTGTCAGAGTTATTTTATCTGTCTTGTTCTCCATCATTCTGTACTGGTGAGAATTTCACAACCATTTTTTTTGACAACAATTGTGTCTTCAAAATGCGCAGAAGGTAAACCATCAGCAGTTACAACTGTCCAACCATCTGGAAGAATTCTCAAATCAAAACTGCCCATATTTACCATTGGTTCGATCGCTATGACCATATTTTCCGGCAACTGATAACCCTTGCCAGGGTACCCAAAATTGGGTACTTCTGGTGGTTCGTGTAAATTCCTTCCGACACCATGACCTGCAAAATCACGTACAACACTGAAGCCAAATTTCTCAACATAACTCTGTATTGCCCATCCAATATCGCCTGTTTTGCATCCAGCATAAACTGAGGAAATACCAATTTTCAATGAATCCCTTGTAACATTAATAAGTCTCTGTTTCTCAGCACCTACGTTACCCACAGAACATGTAATTGCACAATCTCCAATATAACCGTCTTTTATTATTCCAATATCAAGAGATACAATATCCCCGCTTCTTATAATCTTTGTTTTAGAAGGAATCCCGTGCACAACTTCTTCATTTATGGATATGCATATCAAACCAGGGTACCCCCTGTATCCATAAAATGCTGATTTTACTCCTTCTTTCTCCATCAAAAACTCTGCAAATTCCGCTATTTCAAAAGTTGTCATACCGGCTTTCAATATGGCTGCTGTTTCAAGCAATATCTTTTTACAAATTTTACCTGCTGCTTTAATTTTCTCTATCTCTTCCAATGTCTTTATTCCCACAGGTTAGTCCCCTCAATTCTCCTTATGATATCATCAGGACCACCCTCAGCACTGATTTTAATTGCAGTGTGTTTTTCATCGTAATATTTAATCAAAGGTTCTGTTTCCTTATGAAAAACTGCGAGTCTCCTTGAAATAACCTCAGGAGTATCATCATTCCTCTGTATTAACTTGCCGTTGCATATATCACAGATACCATCTTTTTTTGGTGGAATATTTTTCAAATGATAGACTGCTCCACAACTTATACATATTCTTCTTAAAGATAATCTTTCTATCAAAGTTTCCATGGAAGCGACAAGATTCAACAAAATAATTTTGTCATTATGCCCAAAAAGACTTTCCAACATGCGAGCCTGATTAATGTTTCGTGGAAAACCATCTAGCAAAATTCCATCTGTAGCATCTTGTTGTTTAATACGTTCTGAGAGCGCTTCAAAAACAACATCGTCGGGCACAAGTTCACCCTTTCTCATATAGGCTTCTGCTTTCAGGCCAGCGCTAGTAGCGTTCTTCACATTGTCCCTAAGAAGATCTCCCATTGAAATTAAAGGCATATTCCACTTTTTACTTAAAATATTTCCTACTGTTCCTTTACCAATACCTGGAGGACCGAATAAAATAACCACCCTCATCTTGCCCGAGCCTTCTTGAGAAAACCTTCGTAATGGCGCATTATGAGATGTGCTTCTATTTGCCGCAGTGTCTCTAGAATAACAGAAACAACAATAAGTAATCCGATCCCCCCAAACATACTCGCTATCAGATACGGAATTTTGAAAATGTGCATTATGATATAAGGAAAGATGGCAATTACGGTGAGCATCAAGGAACCAGGAAGAGTAAGCCTGCTAAGAATTCTTTCCAAATACTCTCCTGTTGCCTTACCAGGCCTGATTCCAGCGATAAAACCTCCATATTTTTTCAAATCATCAGACACCCGCTCGGGATTGAAAATAACGCTTGCATAAAAATAACAGAATCCAACAATCAAAATAGCGTACAAAACCATCCCTGCACCAGAAACAGGATTGAGAACATTTGCAAGTTTCTGGAGAAATGGATTATTCGCAAATCTCAATACTGTTGAAGGGAAAGTGAGGAAAGATACTGCAAATATAAGAGGGAGAACCCCACCAGGGTTCAACTTGATCGGTAAATAGGTAGTTTGGCCCCCATACACTCTTCTTCCCACAACTCTTTTTGCATACTGAACAGGTACCCTTCTTTCTCCTTCATTCAACATGATAGCAGCCCCAACCACAACGAATATCAACCCCAGCATCAAAACAACAAGCCCTGGGTTAATCTCTCCAACACCCACCAGCTGGGCGGTCTGATGCACTGCCACTGGCATTCTTGAAAGAATGCTTGCAGTTATGATCAATGAGATCCCATTTCCAATACCCTTTTCTGTGATTTGTTCACCAAGCCACATAAGAAAAACCGTACCGGTTGTTAGAGTCAAAACTGTTGTAAGCTTGAAAAGCCAACCCGGATTGTTCACCATGACAACTCCATCAAAATGCGCAGGATTTTCAAGCCATACGCTAACAGCAAAACCCTGAAACAAACAGAGAATAACTGTGCCATAGCGTGTCCACTGTGTCAACTTTCGTCTTCCTTCTACGCCACTTCTCAACATATGTTCAAAAAACGGAAATATGGATGCCAGCAGTTCAAGAATGATTGAAACACTTATATAGGGCATGATTCCAAGTGCAAAAATTGTTGCATTGCTTAACGCTCCTCCTGCAAAAAGGTCAGCAATACCAAAAAGGGTACCTGACATGCGATCAAAAAAAGCTGCCAGGGCTTTACCATTTATACCAGGTACCGGTATGTAACAACCAAATCTGTACACTGTTAGCAAAGCAATCACAATCAGAATCTTACGTTTTAGATCCGGTACTTTCAGAGTATCCTTAAATGCGGTAATCATTTTTTGAGAATTACGATTGAACCACCAACTTTTTCTATTGCTTCTCTGGCTTTTTTTGAAAAAGCGTGAGCATGTACTTCAATCTTCTTTTCAATCTTGCCTTTACCCAGTATCTTAACAGGTAAGTCCTTCTTTTTAATAATCCTTTTCTCCATAAGAACCTCAGGATTTACAATGCTTCCGTCAGTAAATTTAGTATTTAACAAACCAATATTTACCTCCTGTACCTGGACTTTGAAAGCCTTATTATTGAAGCCTCTTTTTGGAATCCTTCTGATAAGAGGCATCTGACCGCCTTCAAAATTACCAACAAGCCGATAACCTGAACGGGCTTTATGCCCTTTATGTCCTCGAGTAGATTGCTGGCCATGACCTGAGCCATGACCCCGGCCAACAATCTTTTTTTTATGTTTGCTACCTTTTGTAGGTTTAAGATTATAAACCTTCAACACTTTTTTTCTCCTTTAATTCAAGAAATTTAAGCGCACGGTATGTTGCATTTAAGACATTAATTGCACTGGTGGAGCCAATCACTTTACAAACAGCATCCCTTACGCCAAAAACCTCAAGAAATGCTCGCATTGTCTTACCTGCTACAAGACCATGACCCTTAGTGGCTGGCTTTAGAATAACACGTGAGGCGTCGTATTTTGCATCCACAGCGGCACTTATTGTGGAGCCTTTCAATGATATTGAAATTCTGTTTTTATTTGCCTTTTCGCGGGCCTTCCGAATTGCTTCGGGGACTTCAGACGCCTTCCCAACTCCAAAACCAGCCTCTCCCTTTTGATTACCGCATACAACTATTGCGCGGAATTTCAATCTTTTCCCACCCTTTGTTACCTTTGTAACCCTGCGAATTTCTATCACAATTTCTTTTTCTTCTCCGCTTATCTGTTCATCAACCTGCGATATGATAGTATCTCTGTCTAAAATTTTAAACCTCCTTTCCTTGCACCTTCAGCAAAAGATTTAACTCTGCCAGCATAACGATAACCGCCTCTATCAAAAACTACTTTTTCTATATTCAATGCTTTTGCCTTCTCAGCTAGAAGAGTTCCTGTGAGAAAAGCACCTTTGACATTCCCACCTTTTTCGTCTTCCTTTGCAGCCTTTTTGAATGCTTCGGAAAGAGAAGATACAGTGGTAATGACCTTGCATGGCTGAACATCGTCAACCACTATCGAACCATAAATATGTTTTAAGCTTCTGAAAACAACAAGCCTTGGTTTTTCAGCAGTTCCTTTTATTTTCTTCCTAACCCGCAAGTGTCTCATCCTTCTTTTAACTTCTCTTGTTATCTTCACGATTCAACTCCTTTATTTCTGGGCGCCAACCGCAGCTTTTCCAACTTTGTGCCTTACATATTCACCTGCGTATCTAATTCCCTTCCCCTTGTACGGTTCGGGAGGATAAATCCTCCTAACCCTGGCAACAAAATTGCCAAGAAGCTCTTTGTTATAAGAGCTAAATGTAAGTACTGTATTTTTTTCAACCTTCACCTTTATTGCGTCAGGAATATCAACTTCAACCGGATGCGTAAACCCGATGTTCAAGATAAGTTTGTTACTTTTTACTTCTGCCTTAAAACCAGTACCGTGAATTTCAAGCACCTTTTCAAAGCCCTTTGTAACTCCTTCTATTCCATTTTTTATCAATTTACGCATCAGTCCCTGACGCTCATCGGTTTTCCTGAACAATCTTCTGAATTTCCGGACTTCAAAAACCTTGTTCCTGACAAAGATTTTCTTATCTTCAACAACAACCTGAAGGCCTTCAAAAATATCCTGAGAAATTTTGCCGTTCGGTCCTTCTATTAACAGTGTGTCGTCAAGTACTGAAACTTTTACTCCATCAGGTATATCAAGTGGTTTTTTCCCTAATCTACTCATTTTGCCCTCTACCAAATATAGAATAAGATTTCGCCGCCGACATTTAATTCCGCTGCCTTACGATTACTCATGACCCCCTTTGAAGTGCTTAATACCGCTATGCCAGAATCCTTCCTCCTTTTTGAAAGGTCCATGGCAGAAATAT
>JAMWBX010000047.1 GCA_023818725.1 Candidatus Omnitrophota bacterium | reverse complement strand
CCCTTTCTGCCCATCCTTTATAAGGGTCGACATTTTTATCAACTGGCGCAACATTGAGCGGAAAAAGAACAAAGATTATATCTCCATTGACATTAGCCAGAAGCTTTTCAATGGGTCCTTCTCCATAGGTGTTTTTTCTGTCTTCCCTTGAACCAAGCTGAGTCCAAAATTTCTGGTCAGGAATAAGGGTGAAGCTCTGTATTGACCAGTCTTTTGTGATTTTTATCGGGTATCCGGTAAAAATCTGATTGACCCATATCTTTCCTATATTTCCCTGAACAAGAAGATAAAGATTTGAGCCCTTAAGATCCACTTCGCCTTTTATTTTCAATGTGATCTTCGCGCCAGTAAAATCAGTTGGAAAATTGCCATCAACAAATCTATTTCTGTCCGCAACCCTGATCAATGGTTCAGGATTTATGTTCTTATGGCTTGTATGCAGAACAAAAAGTATATGCAGAAAACCCGCTCCAGGGAAACAGTGGTTGCAATCAATCCACCACGGACTTTCAGAAATTATTGAGCTATCCTTTATTTCCAGTCGAAAAGCGCCGTTTTTGTCCCATCCAAGCCAGCCGCCAGGACCATCGTCAAATGTTTCAGTATAGATTATTTTTTCCATCATAATACCATAATTTTACTACCATGTATTAATTTTGCAAGCGCTCTTTTTTTTCTAGTATACACCACAAAAAAATACTAACATTTGGTATTGAAAATTGCGAAAAATGTGGCAAGGAATTAAAATACTAATTATGAAAAGCAAAATCATAAAAGAGATTTCAATCGCAATAAAAGCCATTCCAGATGGCTATGTTAAGCAGCTTATCGATGAAATAAAAAATTCTTCCAGGGTATTTTTGTGGGGACTTGGAAGAAGCGGTATGATGGCTCGTGCCTTCGCGATGAGGCTGCGACACCTTGAATTGGAAAGTTACTTTATTGCAGGGTTGTGTCCGCCTGTCAGAAAAGGTGATCTGTTGATAGTTGTTTCAAAAACAGGCAGGTCAAAAATGCTTCTTCCACCTGTTGAAGCAGCGATAAAATCAAAAGCAAAAACACTCTGCATAACCACGACAAATAACAAGATTTCCAGGATTTGCAATAAATCCTTAATCCTGAAGCTTCCAGAATCAATCCAGTTTGGTGGTTCTCTTTTTGAACAAACAGTTCTTATTTTCTTTGACGAAATAGTTGAGAAATACAGGCAAAAGATGGGCATTTCTTTCGAAAGAATGAAAAGAAATCACGCAAACTGGGAATAACTTATGAAAACAGTTGTTCTTTGCGACAGCAGCGACTTTGTCAGTTATCAAAGATTTGAAAACTCAGTGTTGAACGCCCTTGATTTCTACCAGATTCTTTTCCAGCCCATAGACATCTCTTATACCCTGATTGATTCTGTTGAACTTGATGATGTTGGTCTTCTGATTATTGCTCAGGAAACAACAGCAAAAAAACTCAGCAGTACTGACTGGAGAGTAATTTTCAAGCAGGTCTACGCGGGGATGGGCCTTGTAATTTTTGATGGCATGGTAAATTCCTATCAGGGATTGATTTCCCAGTACACTGGAATACCTGAATTCAAGATTGAGAAAACCTCTGAAATTTTACTCGAAGAATCCTGGATTAATTCCATAGCGGCATCAAAAAAGATACGCGCAAAAATTCCTGTGTTAATCAATACGCCTTCAGAACTTGACGGGGGCTGGAATATCTTTTTGAGGGACCACAGGTTTAATCCTGTTGGGATGTGGAAAAAATATGGAAAAGGAAAGATTGCCATAATAAGCGTTTCCCAGGGAATATGGCACAAAAGTTGCCTTGGACACACTAATGGCTTTGACAGCGTTTTCTGGCGAACGCTTGTGTATACAGCAAGAAAGCCCTTTGTTTTCAAAGCAGTTCCACCTTTTGTCCTGTGCAGAATAAACGATGCTTCGGGACTAACTGAAATTGATTCTCCTGTAAAAAACTTTGGTTATGTTTCTATTCTCAATGAGGCAGGATTTACTCCGCACATTGGTCTTTGCATCCGCGATATTGCGCAACAATCCATTTCCACTATAAGAGAACTTTATTACCAGTCAAAAGCAGAGTTTTCTGCTCATTCCTTCACTAAAAAAGCGGAAAACGCAGACCCATCCATATATCTGGGAAGCGATGGCAAGGAGTTTTCTTTCGACCTTCTTAATTCGCACTTTCAGGAGATTGAGGATTTTTTTGTCAGGCTCAGCATAGCTCCTGCAAGAACCATCAATGCCCACAGATCTCAGCTTGGCTATAATGTTATTTCTTTTTTCAAAAATCATAACCAGCTTTTTGCGATGAATCTTTTGAAACCAGGAAGAATTTTTTCTGACGTGCGCGCTCTTTCGTGGGAACCAAAACCTTTTGGGGTCCAGAATTTTTGCATTGACTATCTTGATGAAAATCAGGCCATCTTTAATGCTGTCTTTCATCCTGGTAAGATTACTGATTCCGGGGCAGACATTGATTTCTTAAATGGTTCTTCTGAGAGATTTTCTGTTATTTACGCAGCGGAAAAAGGGATTTTTCAGATAAAAAACGGTCTTGAAAATCTTACCTGCGGATGCCTGATGTTTCATGAAAGAAATCTTGAAGAATTGACCTTTGCGGAGTTTGAGACGATCATTGGCATTATAAATTCGGAAATAAGAAAACATCCGCACATATATAAATCATATGACTATGTCGCATCTTATCTGAAAAATCGGCTGGATTCAAAGATTGTCAGAATCCAGCACAAGGATTCGAATCTTCAGGTAATCATTTCAGGAAAAAGTGCAATGGTCCAGTTTATGTTTTGTTTTCTTGAAGATGGTGAAAACATCATTCAGAATTTTCTTGAGATTCCGCCGTTTGAAAAATCCATTGAACTTTCTTACAGGATTCCGAAACTCTAAAGAATTTTTGAAAAAAACTCAATCGCCCTCTTTATGTCCTGGATCTGTCTTTCTCCTGAGATTTCTCTTTCTATAATGATAGGGCCCTCAAAACCCAAATTTTTCAATCTCCTCAACAATAACGGGAAATTTACCATACCCTGACCAACAGGAACCTCTTTGCCCAGATACTCATCTCTGTTGGGCCATAATCCATCCTTGCCATGGATACTTTTAACATATCTGCCGAATATCTCAATAGCGTCTATCGGGTTTGCCTTTCCATAAAGAATGAGGTTTGCCGGATCAAGGTTTATACCAGTGTTTTCAAGACCGATGTCATTGATTGTTCTTTTCAGGGTTGAAGGAAGTTCCTGGCCTGTTTCAAAACAAAAAAACTGTCGGTTTGACCTGCACTTTTCAACAAATTCTCTCATCACCGGAATGAATGATTGATAAACAGGGTCCTGTTCATCGTCAGGGATAAAGCCAACATGAGAAACAATGTATTTTGTCCCGATTTCTCTGACAAAATCGGAAAACTCCAGCGCCAGCTTCAACCGCTCCGCTCTGAAATCCGGCGCAACAAAACCCATTGTTGCAGGCCCATCTTTGAGATTGAAAATTTGCCCTTTAAAAAGAAGGAACACAGAAAAGATTTCAATCTCGTATTGAGCCGCTTTCATTTTTATTTTCAATGGATCAAATAAAGACATATTTTCAGCAATGAAAGACATCTGACATAAAGGAAAATTGAACATCCTTACCTTTTGAAAAATCTCATCAAGATTTTCACCTGCGCCAACAATAATACCAAGTTTTGATTTATTCATAACATATCCTTTTTTTCAAGAAAATAACATACAATAAGATACCTGATAAAAAATTTTCATGCAAGAGGGTCTCCAGAACGCTAATGTGATAAAATATTTATATTTAACGGTATGTTCCTATGGAAATTGAGGCAATCATATTTGATCTTGACGGAGTAATTTTTGATTCAGAGATTTTGCATAAGATCGCGTGGGAAAAAGTTTTTGCAACACGCGGAATCTTTCTCAACCAGCAGGACTACGAAAAAGGCATTGGAATTTCTGACAGGGATTTTCTAAAAATTCTTGCAGAGCAAAAAAAAGTTCCTGAAGAAATAGATAACCTGATTTCTGAAAAAAAAAGATGCCTTCTTGAGATTTCATACCAGGCAAAACTGATAGATGGAATAGAAAATTTTATTAAAGAACTGCATCGAGATTTTAAGCTTGCGGTTGCATCAAACTCTGACAGAGATTTTGTCCTCAATCTTATTGAAAACGCGCAAATTAAATCATTTTTTTCTGCCATAATGGGATTTCAGGATATTTCAAAACCAAAGCCAGACCCTGAAATATACCTGAAATGCGCCCGGGCTCTTGGCGCTGCTGCAAATCAATGCGTTGTGATTGAAGATTCTCCAGCAGGGATAAAAGCGGCAAAAAGCGCTGGAATGAAATGTATTGCGTTTTCAACAAATCTCGAAAAAGACAGGCTTCAAGAAGCGGATTTAATTTTGGAAAAACCGGATGTTGAGCGGGTGAAAAGGTTTTTTGAATTTTTCAAATGACAGAAGAAGCTTATCTCGTTGCTTTAAATATTATCGGACTGATTGCGTTTTCCTTTTCAGGCGCGATAAAAGCGAGGATTCACGGGCTTGACCTTTTCGGCGTCATAGTGCTTGGATTTTCAACCGCTCTCGGCGGAGGAGCAATAAGGGATGTTATGGTGCAGAGGATCCCTTTGATGTTGATCGACATAAGCTACGCGATTTTTAGCGCGCTTGGCATCATATCAGCTCTGACACTGAAAAAAAACATCAATACAGTAATCTATACAAAGGTTTTTCTTTTTTCTGATGCCATCGGTCTTGCTTCTTTCACTGCGACAGGTTGCATCGTTGCTTATCAGGCAGGTCTTGGCGTAATAGGCATAATTGTTCTTGGAATGAGCACTGCAATCGGCGGCGGTATTATCAGGGATATTCTTGTAAATGAGATACCTATGGTGTTGAACAGAGAACTCTATGCAACATGTTCTTTTGCCGGTTGTATTGTCTTCCGTATGTTCTACGAAAGCGCTGGAATTCAAATCGCAGCTTATCTTTCAATGTCTGTGGTTTTTATTTTCCGTCTTTTCGCAATTATATTTAAGTGGAACCTGCCAAGATTTTCCTGAAAACCTTGCTTTGAGGTAAAATAATAACACAGGAGCTATTATGAAAGAGGTTGACAGACAGATTGAAATTATTAAAAGAAACACTGTTGATGTGATTGAAGAATTTGAATTAAGAAAAAAGATTGAAAGGAGCATTTCATCAGGAAAGCCGATGAGGGTCAAATATGGAATAGACCCGACAAGCCCTGAGATACACATCGGGCATATGGTTGTTATAAAAAAACTGCGAGAATTTCAGGATTTAGGACACAAGGTTTTCTTTCTCATAGGCGATTTTACTGCAAGAATCGGCGATCCTACTGGAAGGAACGAAACAAGGCCAATTCTGTCAAGGGAAGAGATAAAAAAGAACCTTGTCACATATGTTGAGCAGGTAAGCAAAGTTCTTGATGTTGATAAGGCGGAATTTGTTTATAATGGAAACTGGTTAAGCATCATTTCCCTCGAAGAGTTTATAAAAATCGCTTCCTGTTTCACTATTGCCCAGATTCTTGAAAGAGATGATTTCTCTGCAAGATACAAATCAGGAAAGGCAATTTATTTCCATGAGTTTATGTATCCTCTGTTGCAGGGATACGACTCTGTTGTGCTTGAATCAGACATTGAGATAGGAGCAACTGAACAGAAGTTCAACCTCCTTGCCGGAAGAACCCTGCAGGAAAGTTTTGGACAGGAAAAACAGGTCGTTATCACGATGCCAATACTTGTGGGGACCGATGGAAAGATGAAGATGAGCAAGACATACAGAAATCATATTCCAGTAACAGCGACACCACAGGATATGTTTGGCAAGATTATGTCTATTCAAGACGATCTGATGGAATCATACGCGGCGCTTCTTACAGATCTTGATATTGAAAAGTTCAGAAAAGAGATAAAGAAAAACCCGAGACAGGCAAAGGCGCTACTTGCCAGAAACATTGTCGGCCAGTTTTTCTCTGAGACAGAAGCAGAAATGGCAGAAGAAAACTTTGATAGAGTGTTCAAAGATAAGAAACTTCCAGACCAGGTTCCTGAAATAAAGATTCCGGAATCGAGACTGGGAGGTAAAAAAGCAGGTATTGTTGACATTTTATTTTTTTCCGGCCTTGTGAGTTCAAAGTCAGAAGCAAAAAGAATGATAAGTCAGAACGCGGTAAAGGTCGATGGAGAAATAATAAAAGACATTAATGTACAAATAGAACCGGATGGAAAAATTTTCAAGGTCGGAAAAAGGAAATTCGGGAGGGTAAGGATTGTGTAGCTTATTAAACCCCAACCCCTATACTTCCATTCTTTCTTTTTGAAGTGAATCGCTGGATCAAAGCAGAAAAAGGAGAATCTATGGATAACATAAAGAAACAACTGTGCAAATATGGAAAACTTGTTCTTGAAAAAAATCTTGCTGCTGGTCCTGGAGGAAACATCAGTGCCAGGGTGGGGGATTTTGTTTATCTTTCTCCAAGCGGGTTTGCTCTTGACGAGATAAAAGAAAACCAGTGGGTAAAGGTGGACCTGAAGACAGGAAAGCAATACGGCAGGCTAAAGCCAACTTGCGAGATATCAATGCATCTTGGCTGTTATATTGCAAGAGATGATATAAAGGCGGTAATTCACACGCATCCACCTGTTACACTTGGCTTGATTTCAGCAGGAGTTGGTTTAAAGCCATTTTATCCAGATTTTGTTGCAATGCTCGGAAGGGAAATTCCAATGGTCGAGTATGTCATCCCTGCCGGAGAGGAAATAAGGCAGGCAGTTGTTGAGCAGATAAAAAAATACAATGTTGTGCTTCTGAAAAACCACGGAGCGGTTAGTGTCGGAGAAACTTTGAAAGAGGCGTTCACACGCGCCTGGATGATAGAGGAAAGTGCGAAAATGCAAGTTGTTGGAATGATTGCAGGCAAAATCAGATATTTTACGGAAAATGAGATTAAGGGAATTGAAAACCTTAAGGCAGAGGATTACAGAAAGGCGCTTCTGAAAACACTGAAATGAATACAAGGGTTCTTTCTTCTTCCACAATAGTTCGGGAATTTCAAAAAATAGATGTCCATCCTGAGGGTATTCGCTTGATGGAGCCGAAAAGTCGTCTGTATTGCGTGAAAATTTCAGGTATCAATATCAAACAAGCAAATGTTCTAAAACAGGAAGCCCTCGCAGTAGGCGCAGATGCCGCAGTTCCGTATTCTGTTTTGAATCTTCAAGACAGACCTGTCGATGTCATTTTGATCGCAAACTTCAAGCAGTACAGAAAACTTGCTGAAAAGCTCAAGCATCAATTTTTTAATCTCAAGGAAGCAGGAAAAAACATTCTTGAGGTGATCAGGCGTTATGAAATGCCAGCGTTTCAATTTTCAATTTCGAAAGGCAGGGTTAGGATTAAGGATTTTATGTTAATGGGCATTCTCAATATCACTCCTGACTCCTTTTCGGATGGTGGAAAATACTATAACGACATTGGTCTGGCCGTTGACAGAGCAATGGAAATGGAATCAGAAGGTGCTGAAATCATTGATATTGGTGGAGAATCAAGCAGGCCAGATGCGAAGGTTATCGATGAAGAGGAAGAAATAAAAAGGGTGATTCCGGTGATAAAGGCAGTGAGGAAAAAAACAAAATGCCTGATTTCCTGCGATACTTCCAGATATAATGTTGCAAAACTGGCGATTGAATATGGTGCTGACATCATCAATGATGTTTATGCGCTCAGGCGCGACAGTAAGCTGTGTAAACTTATCGCAGAAAAAAAATGCGGTTTGATTCTGATGCATATGAAAGGT
>JAMWBX010000046.1 GCA_023818725.1 Candidatus Omnitrophota bacterium | reverse complement strand
AAAATGGTATTAAGCTTGTGGAAATTGCGCCAGGGATAAATTTAGAAAAAGATGTTCTTTCAAAGATGGAATTTGCTCCAGAAATTTCTCCGGAATTGAAAATAATGGAGCCGGTATTATTTCAGGAAATGCCAATGGGCATAAAGGAGAGAATTTGAGAAGGGTTTTTATTATAAGCGCTGTAAGGACAGCCATAGGGAGTTTCTGCAAGAGTTTAAGCGATGTTCCTGCTGTTGAACTTGGCTCGATTGTGATAAAAGAGGCAATAAAAAAGGCAGAGATTTTACCCCAGAATGTAGATCAGGTGATTATGGGAAATGTGCTTCAGGCAGGACTTGGACAGAATCCTTCCCGACAATCAGCATTAAAGGCAGGTTTGCCTGTTGACATTTCAGCAATGACGGTTAATAAGGTTTGCGGTTCAGGCTTGAAAGCCGTGGATCTTGCATCTCAGGCAATAAAAACGCAGGATGCCGAGATTATTGTCGCAGGCGGAATGGAAAATATGAGCCGCGCGCCCTACATCATTGAAAAAGCCCGCACCGGATATAAACTTGGAGATGGAAAACTCATTGATTCTATGATTCATGATGGATTGTGGGATGTTTTCAACAATTATCATATGGGCATAGCCGGAGAAAATCTTGCTGAAAGATATTCAATTTCAAGACAGGCGCAGGATGAATTTGCTTTTGATTCACAGCAAAAATGCAAAAAGGCAATGCTGGATGGAAAATTTAAAGACGAAATAGTTCCTGTTATCATCAGGGAAATTATCTTTGAAACAGATGAATTTCCAAGGTATGATACGAGCATTGAAAAACTATCAAAACTAAAACCGGTATTCAAGGAAAACGGCACAATCACTGCGGGAAACGCGTCTGGAATTAATGATGGAGCAGCCGCAGTTGTTGTGGCGTCTGAAGATGCTGTTTCAAGAATGTCTCTTAAACCAATGGCAGAAATTATTTCGTTCGGCGAGGCCGGACTTGAACCTGCCCTTATGGGGCTTGGTCCTGTTCCTGCGACAGAAAAAGCCCTGCAAAAGACAGGGTTATCCCTTGATGAAATTGATTTAATCGAAATTAATGAAGCATTTGCCGCCCAGGTTCTTGCGGTAAGCAAAATACTGAAACTGGATATGAAAAAAGTCAATGTCAATGGCGGCGCGATTGCGCTTGGCCATCCAATAGGAGCAAGCGGAGCAAGGATCCTTGTCACATTATTGCACGAGATGAAAAAAAGAAGTTCTAAATACGGGCTTGCCACGCTCTGCATTGGAGGCGGCGAAGGCGTCGCAATGATAGTGAAAAATAGTGGGTGAGGTCACTTTAGTTATATTGGAATCTTATTTTTTTGATTCCAGCTTCTGGATGAGTTTAGGTATAACCTCAAAGATATCTCCGATAATTCCAAGGTTTGCTACCTTGAAAATAGGCGCGTCAGGGTCCTTGTTAATGGCGATAATGTAATCAGAGGTTGACATCCCTGCAAGATGCTGAATTGCCCCTGAAATTCCGCATGCAATGTAGATTTTTGGTTTTACAGTCTTTCCTGTTTGTCCGACCTGATGCGGATATTGTATCCAACCAGAATCTACTGCTGCGCGCGAAGCACCCACCGCGCCACCAATAAGTTGAGCCAGTTTCCTTATCATATCAAAATTTTTTGGGTCTGCAAGTCCTCTTCCGCCTGAAACAATAATTTCTGCTTCCTGTAGGTCAATTGTTTGCTCAACCTGCTGTTTCGAAATAAGATCAACCCTGCATGTTGCGTTGAAACTTGTAAAATCCTCTTTTATAATCAGCCCTGTTCTGTTTCCGATAAGTTTTGCTTCTTCGACTGCTTTTGGCCTGATTGTTGCCATTTGCGGCCTGTGGTTTTCACAAATAATTTTTGCCATCAGATTCCCACCATAGGTTGGTCTTATCTGCTGGAGAAGTTTTGTTTCAGGATCAATGGCTAAATCTGTGCAGTCAGCAGTAAGACCTGTTTTTATTCTTGCTGCTACCTGCGGAATAAAACTTCTTCCAATCATTGTCGCAGAAGCAAGAACGATATTTGGCCTGTATTTTTTTATCAATTCTGTCATCAGGCAGACATAAATATCCTGTCTAAATTCATCAAGGCTTTCATCTTCGACTACATAGACCTTTTCTGCTGCGCGATTGAAAAGTTCCTGTGCCATTTCAGTGCAGTTTGAGCCAAAAATAACACCGCATACTTCTTCTTTTAATGTTTCAGCCAGTTTCAAAGATATTCCAAGAAGCTCATATGATACATGGGAAAGCTTTCCATTTTTTTGTTCAGCGAAAAACCAAATTCCTTTATACTGGCTTATGTCCGCTGAGGGTGTCTTCTTTTTTTCTTCAAATATCTCAATGGCATTTTCAGGACATTCTTTAACGCACAACCTGCATAAAGTGCATTTTTCATTAATCTGCGCCCTGCCATTTTTATCGAGTTCTATTGCGCCCGAAGGACAAACTTCAATACAAATTTTACATCCAGTGCATTTTTCTTTATTAACCCTGATTTCCATTTTATGCGACTCCCAATTTTTTTAGTTCCTGATAGATTGTTTCTGCCAGTTCTTCAGGTTCCCCTTTGACAATTTTTCCTTCCTTTTTTATCTCTGGCCTCCATATTTCCACAACCTTTGTTGGCGAACCATCCTGTCCAAACTGAAGCTCGTCTCCGCCGATGTCATTTTTTGTCCAGACAGGTATCTGCGTTTTTTTAGATTTCAGCATCCCTTTTAAAGATGGTAATCTGGGTTCATTAATTTCTTTTATCACAGTAATTACCACAGGAAGAAAAGATGTAAGGGTTTCATAGTGGTCCTCAAGAAGACGGACACATTCAATTCTGTTATCAGCGATGTTTATAATCTTGCTTACATATGTTATTACAGGTATTTCAAGATGTTCTGCAAGTTCTGGACCAACCTGTCCTGTGCTTCCATCCATTGCTTCCCTTCCGCATAAAACAACTGAAAAATCGCCTATTTTTTTTATTGCTCGTGCAAGAGTGTATGATGTTGCAAGTGTATCACTTCCTGCAAAAGCCCTGTCGCTTATAAGATATCCTTGATCAATGCCAAGCGATATCGCTTCTTTCAAAACTGCCTCGGCCTGCGGCGGACCCATTGATATTGCAATGGTGGTCCCGCCAAACCTTTCCTTCAATCGCAAAGCCTCCTCCACGGCGTAGTAGTCGTAAGGATTTAGAATACTCGGTACGCCTTCCCTTACAATTCTTTTTGTTTCAGGGTCAACCTTTACTTCCATTGTATCCGGAACCTGCTTGATGCAAACAATGTAGTTCATCTAACCTCCTGATTATAATTTTCTTAAAAGAATAAAAATACCTGAAGCAATCAGAATGAGTCCTGTGATAGATTGAACGATTCTTTCAGGCACAATCTTTGAAAAAAAATTACCAAGAGAACAGGAAATAAGGGTACTTAGAACGAAAGCACTCATAGCACCAATAAAAACAGGCACGATTGATCCGCTTTTTGCGCTCATTGAGAAGCATACAAGCTGGGTCTTATCGCCTATTTCAGCAATAAAAATTGTTGCAAAAGTAAGCCAGAAAAATTGCCAGTTCATTTTATCTGCTCCTTTACTTTATCCATAAACTGCCCTTTTATTTCTTCAAGGGCTTTTTCTGTTGTTCCTTCAATCCTTAAAACAATCGCAGGTTGCGTGTTTGAGACCCTTGCCAGAGCCCAGCCATCAGGAAAATAAACTTTTACCCCATCAATATCAGATATCCTGTATCTGGTTTTATAAAAGTCCTTAATGGCTTCAACTATTTTGTATTTTTTTTCCTCGCCAACCTCTATTCTTATTTCAGGACTTGAATAATACCTTTTTTTACCTTCAAGCAACTGTTGCGGTTTTTTACCGGTGCTCTCCAAAATCCTTAAAAGCCGAAGGCATGCATATATTGCGTCATCAAAACCAAAATATTCATCGGCAAAATAAATGTGCCCTGAAAGTTCTCCACCAAGTTCTGCTTTTTCCTCCATAAGCTTTGCTTTAATCAGAGAGTGGCCTGTTTTCCACATAATTGGCCTTCCGCCAGCATTTTTTATTTCTTCTTCAAGCGCCAAGGTGCATTTTACATCGAATATTACAGTGGCACCAGGTTTTCTTTTCAGAATATCAAGTCCGAAGATTATCAGCAGTTGATCCCCCCATAGAATGCTTCCATCACTTCCTATTACGCCGATTCTGTCGCCGTCTCCGTCAAGTCCAAAGCCCGCATCAAATTTTTTTTCTTTCACAAGATTAATAAGGTCTTTCAAATTTTCGGCAACAACAGGGTCTGGAAGATGGTTTGGAAATGAATTGTCGCTTTCAAGGTACAGTCCTTCAAAATCAATGCCAAGGGCAGAGAAAAGCTTCCTGACAAAAGGACCTGCTGTGCCATTGCCTGTATCAATGCAAATTTTCATTTTTGATTTGAACTGAAATTTTTCCTTCATAAAATCAATATAATCCTGCTCAACATTTATTTCTTTTACAATCCCTTTACCTGAAATGAAACTTCTACTTTCCAGAATATCTGCTATTTTGAGAATCTCCTTTCCATACAGGCCATGCTCTCCTGCAACAAGTTTAAAGCCATTAAATTGGGGCGGATTGTGGCTGGCTGTAACAATTGCGCAGGCGTCAAGATTGAGTTTTTTTTGAGCAAAATACGCCAGTGGGGTTGGAACCATTCCAGCATCAAGCACATCTATTCCACTTTGTGTCAATCCTTCGATGAAGTGATTTTTTAACTGCGGCGAACTTTCCCTGTTGTCGTGACCAATTATGCAATTTTTGAAACCAGATTGTTTCAGATAAGAACCAAAACCCCGACCCAGTAAAAAAGCAAATTCATCTGTTATCTGGCTTCCAGCAATTCCTCTTATGTCGTATTCACGAAAAACTACCCTATCAATTTTCATTCTGCCTCCTGATTTTTCAACAGAATTGCGCTATAAAGTATAACAGAATTAAGCAAAAAATTCCAGAATCCGCGTGGTTATGGCATAAATTTGAGTAAATACACCGCTTTCTTCCTTCTTTTTTCCCCTTTGAAAAATGGGGACAGAAGGGGGATATCTAAAAATCCCCCCCACTATTTAAGAAAGAGGGGAGTGAAAAATCTCCCGGGCATTTTTATTTCGCGATTGGAAGTATTGTTTTTTTTGACTGGAAGGGGTAATATAATATCGTGACGAAAAAAAGCACAAATAAAGGACTGGCACTCATTGAGTTTGTACTCTTTATTTCAATTCTTTTGATTGTTGCCGGAATTAGTTTAAGGCTTGTTTATGCTGTAAACCAGAAGGCAAAGATTGCCAGGGCAAAGTCAGAAATCACGCAATTTGCCATTGCCCTTGAGAATATGAAGGATGATACAGGTTATTATCCTACCCGACTTGGAGCAATTTTTGATCAGAGCCCTCCAGCAGGAATGGAAAGAAACTGGCATGGCCCATACGCGACAAATATGAGAGATACTATTAACAACGACACACCTGTTGACCCATGGGGCACTCCTTATGTCTATGAAATCCCTGCAACTGATGTTCCCCCGGTAACATATCTGCAGACACCGGAAATTGGAAGATTTACAGGACCACCAAGAACCTACACTTATACATTTACAGCGCCTGCTGGACCGGCGTATTTGATTCTTACAAATTACGGCATAACCTCTGGCGAAATAAGACTGAACGGAGCCACCATAATAGCGCCTGCTGAATTCAAAAATAATCCGAGACCTCAAATTATAACGAAATCAGTGACTTTGCTTGCTGAAACAAATACACTTTCATGCTGGCTGGCAAGCACGCCACACGACTATTATCTTGTTTCTGTTGGAAATCCTGCCACAAAAAAGTATCTGCCAACCTCTGACTATTTTGTAATAACCAGTTATGGTAAAGACAAAAAAGCAGGTGGAAGGAATTTTGAGAAAGACATTATTTATTATTCAAAGAAATATCCGAACTTTCAGTGAGGAATAAAAATGGGAAAAATCAGAAGAAAAAAGTATCTTATAAATAAACCGGTTCAGATTGGGTATTTTGGCCTTACAGCGTGGTTTATTTGCCTCGGGATACTCCTTGTTGGAAGCATTACATACTATTTTACGCTAAGTACCATCATCGATGAGATTGAACTTGTTTCTCCGGGTTTTGATACTGTTGAAACAGTCAATAGAATCAATTTTATTTTGCAGAAGAAACTTGCGCTTATTTTCGCGGGTTTGATTATAGTGGCAGGGATACTTGTGATTCTGTATCTTCACAGGGTTGTTGGACCTGTGTTCAGAATTGAAAAGACACTTCGAGAACTTTCGCAGGACAAGCCCTTTGTTCCAATAAGATTGAGAAGAAAAGATAGTTTCCAATCTCTTGCCGAAGCAGTGAATGTTTTTGTCTCGCGCTGTCAGACAAAGATTCAACAGGCAAAAAATATTATCAATCAACCAATTTCAGATGCAGAAAAGATTGAAAAACTGAAAGAGTTTTTCAAGGACTGATTCTTTCAGCGTCACCCCACAGTCTTTCAAGGTTGTAAAATACTCTTACTTCTGGAAGGAATATGTGAATAACAATATCGCCATAGTCAAGAAGTATCCAGCTCGTCTCAAATCCCTCGATTGAGAAAGGTGGGTTGTCAAATTTTTCTATGATTTCTTCTGCAATAGCACGCGTCTGGATATTTGTTTCGCCTGTGGCGATGACAAGATAATCTGTAATCCAGGTAAGTTTGCGCACATCAAGAATGACAATGTCTCTGGCTTTCTTATCTTCAAGAATCTTGCGAATTTTTTTCAGTTTATCTATACCAGCTCCTGTTTCTCTTATTATATCAGAAAGCCTGCCAGCAGCAAACCTTAAATACGAATAAAGAGAAAATGATATGGTCAAAATTGTCTTGTTCCCCAGCGCAGGACTACCTTATATGTAAATTGTTTTGTTTGCTCTGGTGGAAGTTCGATCACATACCTGATGTTTTTTGTATCAATCTGTTTATACTGGCCAAAGTCGCCATTGTTCTCTAATGTCCAGTACTGATGAGGAAAACTTCTTGTGATTTCAATTCTTGCAGGGATTTTCCTGTAATTTGAGACCTTTATTGACCAGGTCTGCTCTTGGTCCCAGCCAGTAATGTCCCCATTGTTATTAAAAACATAGTTTAAGGTTTTTACATTCATCTTCTTTGGCTGAACAATTACATCTTTTACAGAACCAAGGTTAAGTTCCACTTCCTGGTCCACAGGGATGTACTTTGTGTTATCCTGTCCGATGTACGAAAGGTATTCATTTCTGTCAGTAATCTTGAAAACCTTTATCAAGCCATCTGGCAGTGGTTCTTTCCCAAGAAGATGGGATTTTGCATTTTTGAAATAGATGAATCTTACAACATCTTTCCCGAACCTTGATTCATCGTGCTTGTAAAGATTTATCACCGGAATCCTGTCCTGAGAGAAAGACAGAAGTCGTTTTGTCCAGCCATTTGGAATACTTTCGGTTCCTTCAATTGTGTAAAGAAAATATTCTGAAAGGCCTTCTTTTTCAATTTCTTTTACAATTCTACCGGAAGGCGCTGCCTTTAGAAGAGTTTCCGCTCTGTCGTAAAGCTCGGTTTTCCGCTGGTATTCTGGTACAGGCGGTTCAAAGGGTTTTCCGAAGGGCGGGTATCTTCTTGCAAGTTTTGAGATTTCATCAAGAAGATGTATTTTACCGACAACAAGGCGCACCTGAGCATTTTCATAGTCTTCTCCACTATGGTTTGAGACCTTTACATATCCTTCTAATTTCATTGTTTTTTCATCCTGAGAAAGCGTTGCGAGGTAATACGCCTGCCAGGATATTCCTGATGTGAAATAATTTATTT
>JAMWBX010000045.1 GCA_023818725.1 Candidatus Omnitrophota bacterium | reverse complement strand
TTGAAACATTCATCACGATATACGAATCCAGCAATCCTTATTATGGATGGGCTTTGTACTGGAAGGCAGAAGCTTATCTGGCAGGCGGCGAAAGAAAAGAAATTGCAAAAACAATATTTTTAGAGCTTATTGAAAAATTTCCGCAGTCCCGCATTGCAGAAATGGCAGGGTCAAGATTAAAGGAGATTGAGAAATGAGCGAAAAATTCAAAAAGGAAATTTATGATGTTGATTTCTGTGTTGTTGGTGGTGGAATGGCAGGAATATGCACGGCACTCAGCGCTGCAAGAAATGGAGCGCGTGTCGTTCTGATGCATGATAGACCGGTTCTGGGCGGAAATTCTTCAAGCGAGTGCCGTGTTCATATCTGTGGAGCTGACAGAAACACACGCATAAAAAATATGAGGGAAACAGGCATTTTAGAAGAACTGCGGCTTGAAAACCTTTCAAGAAATCCAAACAGAAGCTACTCAATCTGGGATCTTGTCCTTTACCAGAAGGTTATAACAGAACCCAGTATCGTACTTCTTCTCAATTGTTCCTGCCTTGATGCAGAAGTTGAGGATAACCATATTGTTTCTGTTTCTGGATGGCAGACAACAACCCAGACGATGCACAGGGTTAAGGCAAAAATATTTGCTGATTGTTCAGGAGATGGCATCCTTGCTCCTTTGACAGGAGCCCTTTATAGAATGGGAAGAGAAGCAAAAAATGAATTCAATGAATCGCACGCTCCAGAAAAACCAGACAGCAAAACAATGGGAATGAGCTGCATGTTTATGGCAAGGGAATATGACAAACCGCAGAATTTTGACCCGCCCGAGATCGCTTACAGATTTGATAGGTGCGAGGACCTACCATATGGAAAACAGGGACACTCGTGGATTGAAATGGGATACTGGTGGATTGAACTTGGTGGCGAACACCATTCAATATACGACACAGAAAAACTTCGAGACCAGCTGCTGAAAATCGTTCTTGGGGTGTGGGACCACATAAAAAACAGGTGTCCTGAAAAAAACAAGGCAATGAACTGGGCTTTAGAATGGCTGCAATTTTTGCCTGCAAAAAGGGAAAGCAGAAGATTTATCGGACATCATATCCTTACACAAAACGACATTGAATCAGAAGGAAGATTTCAGGATGTTGTCGCCTATGGTGGCTGGCCCATGGACGACCATAATCCGGCCGGATTTTATTCTGCCAGCATGAAGATGCCATCGACAATTTTTTACCCTACTCCATCGCCATACGGAATCTCTTACAGATGCCTTTATTCGAAAAATGTGAAGAATCTTATGTTTGCTGGTAGAAACGCAAGCTGCACGCATATCGCAATGAGTTCAACGCGGGTGATGGGCACTGCGTGCAGTATGGGTCAGGCAGTAGGAACCGCAGCTGCCATCGCAATAAAAAAAAGCATACTTCCAGAAGACGTCTTGAACCATATTGAATTACTGCAACAAACCCTTCTTTATGATGACGCATACATTCCCTGGATTAAACAAAAATTTCCGCAAATAACTCTTCAGGCAAAGCTTTCCGCATCCTCAGGCAACCCTGAACCGGTCAGGGATGGCATAAATAGGCCTGTTGATAATGAAAGCCATTGCTGGAAATGTAAAGAAGGAGAATGGATTTCGTACTCATTTGTTCAGGAAACATTTGTAAAGAGAGCAACGCTCATTCTCGATAGCGGCCTTGACAAACTTATCACAATGAGCCACCTTCAAAAAGACAATCAACTTACTCATCTTCCTGACACAATGCCGAAAAAATTCAGAATAGAAATAAAACAGAATGGAAAATGGAGGATGTTTCGCAGTGTCGAAAACAACAGCCAAAGATTGTTCAGGTGCGAGATAAATCAAAAGATTCAGGCTGTTAAATTTATTCTTGAAAAAACATATGAAGCAAAATCAAGCTGCGTTTATGCTTTCTACTGCGAATAGTTTTTTATAAGCCGATACTCATCCTTAAAATCAGTATTACATCGCTTATATCAATAAACCCGTCCTCATTTATATCGCATGACTGTATATCCATATCGTCAAGCCCTATTACCATTTTAAGACACAGTATGACATCAAAAATATCAACTATTCTATCAGCGGTAGGGTCCCCTTTTTCAGCGTGTTCGAGAGCAACGATTATACTGGTCAATTCTTTTTCAACAACATCAATACCTTCCAGTTGCTTTTCATAATGATATGGAGCAGAAATTTTTATATTATAAAAACCTGGCAAAAGAGGTCTGAAAAATCTTCCCGTTTGAGATTCAGAGAAAACAAAGGAATTGTCGTAATCCCTTTCAGGTATCTCGATCTTTGCCTTTATCGAAGTACAACAGTCGCAGGAAACAATGCCGCATATCCCTGTTAAAGATTGAGAGATAAATTCAAGCATTGCCTGTCTATTATATGTCCAGTATAAAAATGGATTGTGCGGAAAATTTTCATGGCTTACTTCAATCGTAACTTCTTTGCAATGTTGAAAATAATTCATATAATCCTGTCTTCCGCCAGTGATTCTATACCACGCATAACCATTTGTGATGCCATTGTCGAAATCATCAAAATAACCCTGTGGAGAATTTAATTGAACCGTGTCAGCATAACTTTTGCTTATGAAAACAAACCAATCATTGTCAGGATGCGACCTTTCCCATGTGTCCCAGGGATAATTAACAACCTCTGCACCTGAATGGTAGTTTGCTGACATCACGGGCATTGTATCTTTTGCAAAATCCATCATTGCAATTGTTTCTGGTTGCCACTGGTTTCCATCTGGATGCTGGCCTTCTTCTGGGTCAGGAAAATTGCGATTCAAATCAACGCTATTGGCATTGTATCTCCTTGCACCAAAAACACTTTCGTTTCCTGACCAGTATGTGCCATCAGGATTTGCAATTGGGTTTATCCATATTTCACAGTTATCCACAATTCTTTTAACATCTGGATTTGTTCCATACCCGCTTAAAAGGTACTCAATAAAATAAAGCAGCATCACATAACCAGCAGGTTCATTGCCATGCATAGTGGAAGTCAAGAAAACTCGTGGCTTGAAAAATATATCGGTAAGGCCTGTGATTTTTGCGCATAAAATTTTTCTTCCAAGAACAGTTGTTCCAATTTCGTAAATCTGGCATAAATCCGGATACTCTGATTGAAACTGGCTCATCATCTCGAGATATTCGTTATAGGAAGGATACTGAGCTGAAAATAAATTAAGAGAAAATTTTAATGCAGAATCAATACTGGCAGCATAACCTGGATGCTCAAGAATCTCATAATCAATATCCAAAGAAATGAAATTTTCAAACTCCTTTTCATTCGCGTAGGCATAAACCCAGTTATCCTTTATTTTTGAGATCGAAACGATTCTTGAAATTTCATTTAACGAAAATACAGAAGATGATGAAAATCTGAAATAAACTTCACCCATTGTTTTGAAGTAGTCGTCTACTGATAATGCAAAGGCGGTATTAACAGATAGAATAATAATTGTTGTAAGAATTGATTTCATAAGCGCTTTATAACTTCTATGCCACTGGCGACAGATTGTGCTCAAGAATAATTTCATCGTCCATCGCCCGCCTTGTTTTTCAATCCCCCCCCTTCTGTCCCCCTTTTACAAAGGGGAAAGAGAAAGGAAAACAAATGGGAAGATTTGGTTCTTCCTCTTTGAAAGGTAATTTTCAAATCCACACCAATATCACACTCGTACTCAAAGCAATAATTCTGTGAAACTGACATAAACCTAACCATACAGGACAAAATTTCAATAGAAGGAAATTCGAAATCCTGCCCGCTGTATGTACTGGTGGCGTAAAAGAGACCAGTGTCCATCTTCTTCAGTTTGGTGGACCCGGCCGGATTCGAACCAGCAACCAACGGATTATGAGTCCGCTGCTCTGCCCTTGAGCTACGGGTCCTTACTTATAAGTTTATCCGAAATCCAAGAAAATGTAAAGATAATAAAAGCCACTATATTGTATTTTTTGGCATCTTATGGTATACTATTTTGAAAAAAGGAGGAAAATGGCAAAGCAACAAAAGTCCGGCCCTGTAAGAATAACAAAACAGGGCGACTGGGTCACCTACAGACCCGACATTAAGGTTCTTGATTGCACAATTCGTGATGGCGGTTTGATGAATGACCACAAATTCGACGATGAATTCATCAAAGCAGTATACAAAGCCTGCGTTGAAGCCGGTATTGATTATATGGAAATTGGATATAAAGCGTCAAAAAAGATCTTTGCCCCATCTGAATTTGGTACATGGAAGTTTTGTGATGAGGACGATATCAAAAGAATTGTTGGTGATAATGACACGCCATTGAAACTTTCAGTGATGGCAGATGCTGAAAGAACCGATTATCACCAGGATATACTGCCAAAGAAAGACAGTGTAATTGATCTTGTCCGTGTTGCCACATATATACATCAGATACCAACAGCTCTTGACATGATAAAGGATGCGCATGACAAGGGATATGAAACAACTCTGAACCTGATGGCAATTTCAACAGTTCAGGATAGGGAATTAAATGACGCTCTTGATGTTATCGCAAAATCAGAGGTAAATGTTATCTACCTTGTTGACAGCTTCGGCGCACTTTACAGCGAACAGATAAGAGACCTGACCAAAAAGTATCTCAAATATGCAAAGCCGGCAGGCAAGGAGGTTGGAATACATACCCATAACAATCAGCAGCTTGCTTACGCAAACACTATAGAAGCATTGATTCTTGGTGCAAGCTGGCTCGATGCAAGTCTGGCCGGTCTTGGAAGGGGGGCGGGAAACTGTCAGATGGAACTGTTGCTCGGCTTTCTTCACAACCCGAAATTTCATCTAAGACCTGTATTGCAGTGCATAAGGGACTGGATTGAGCCACTGCGATCGCAACTCAGATGGGGATTTGATATTCCTTATATGCTTACGGGACTTCTGAATCAACATCCACGTAGCGCAATAAAGTTTATGTCAGGTGAAAATTGGAAGGATATTGTTGAATTTTTTGATTCAATTGCTGAAAAAGAGTAACGCGTGAAAAAGCTATCAAGTTTGCCTTATCCATTATCATCTGTCTCATAATAGGGCTGGCAGGTTCTTATTTCACATCTTTTCGTCTGGAAATCCTGAAATCCTTTAAAACATTACATTTTATGGGTGAGTTTTGCGGCATTTCTCAATTATTCAATAGTCAGAATGAACAGAAATCCCCCTTCTGTCTCCCTTTAGAAAAGGGGGAAACTTTTTTCTCCCCTCTTTTTTAAAAAGGCAAGGGAGATTTTGCAAAACCCCGCACTGTTTGTTTTTAATAAATTGGCAATATGAAAAAATGGAATTAGCAAAGGCAGGGAATGAAAAACAAGGGGCGGTGCATTAAATTGTAATATGGAAAACTACCTGAACACAAATTTTCAAATCTTCGGCCAGCGATAGATTTTGTTGCCTATCTTTCTGCCAATAATCTTATTTTTTACTCTTCTTGCAATTTTTTTTGGATCTCCGCTTGTAAGCTTTTCGATATCGTTTGCAGTACGCGCAAGTTGATAAAGAAACCTAACAAGTTTGCTCATCATCGCTTCCTTTTTAGATCTTCGTTTTTCTATCTATTTCTGAAGAAATAAATTCTTCCCGACTCATTAATTCTGTTTCTGGATGGGTACCTATATTTGTTTTCCATTCAACAACCCATTTTTTAGGATCAATCGCATCCTGGTGTAGAATCTTTCCTTTTTCAAAAGTAGTGCGATGATAAACCACGTCTCCTGGTTTAAACCTCGCCTTTTTCTTAAAAAGCATATTTCTCACCCCCCTTCAGTCAAAAACAAATTTCTTTTCTTTAAAAAGACTGACACAGATATCAACAATGGAAGAATCAAAAAGAATTCCTCTTTTCTGTTTTATCTCACTCAGGGCAAAATCAATACCAAACGCTGTTCTGTAAGGCCTGTCAAAAGCCATTGCCTCAACAACATCGGCAACAGCGATAATTTTAGCCTCCAGCAAAATATCTTTCTCTGTCAACCCATCAGGATATCCTGAGCCATTCAATCTTTCGTGGTGCTGTCGAACAATGACCGCGATATTCCATGGGAATGGAATCTTGCTTAAGATCTCATAACCATATACTGAATGCAATTGTATAATGGCAAATTCGTCTTCATTGAGTCTTCCAGGCTTAACAAGAATTTCAACAGGAACATTAACCTTGCCAATATCGTGAAGAATCCCGGCAAAATGTATGCTACGGATTATGTTCTCGGACAAACCAAGCTCTGTTGCAATCGCAACAGCAAGTTTCGCAACGCGCACCTGATGACCTGCTGTATATGGATCCCTGGTCTCAATGATTTTTGCAATGGACAATGATATCCCTTCAATTGTATCCTGTAAACGCGAATAACTTTTTTGAAGCTCTGATATTGAAGTGTCTCTTTCTCTTCTTGTCCTTAGCACAGTTATACAATAACTGAGGTCTTCCGTAATGCCGCTGATGATCGTATTTTCTTCATCATCAAGGAATCTATTTTTTTCAGGTGAAAAAATGCTCAAACAACCAATTGAAACACCTTCATCAATAATCGGTATTGCGATCACAGATCTAAATCCATATTTTTTGACAAGTTGCTTCCAGTCATCAGAATAATTGCCACTTTCAATATCATTCAATATGACAATCTTTTTTTCAAACAAACTCTCTGATATGGGACATCTCTGCGATTTTTCTAAATACATTTCTCTCAATTCTGAAAAAAACTCAAAATTTTCTTTGGAATATGCGGCAATCTCTATACCTGATATATTTTTTAGAATAACGAAAACAAAACCGGAATACACCTTTGAAATTTCATTACAAACTGATGAAAGCATTGATTTTTCATCTTTTGCTTTTGTAAATATTTCATCGCATGAAACCGCTGCCTGCAATGCATTACTTATTCTCTTAATTCGCTCCAGGTATTTTTTCAGTTCTGTTATGTCAATAACAATGGCAGTAATACACTGTTTGTTCAAAATCTCATCAAAAACCAGCTCTCCTGAAGCACGAGCATATAAAATAGCACCATCCTTTCTAATATATCTTCTTTCTGTTTCATAACGAGTTATTTCACCATTTCGCAGTTTCTCAAATGTTGATTTAACAGAGGGTAAATCTTCAGGATGAACAACATCTGCCAGCTTCATCTTCATCAATTCCTCATGGCTATAACCCAGCATTTCACAGACGCGCTGATTCAGCGCAACAGGCCTTCCTTCAAGGGTAAGTATTCCGATTCCTGCCGAAGTTGTATCGAAAATTCCCCTGAATCTTGAAAGGGTTGCCCTGATATTTTTTTCCATATAAACCCTGTCTGTAATATCAACAATGGAGACTATCAGCCTTGACCAATCGCTTTCATTTCCAGACAGAGTGTTAAAATTCAAAATCACATCTTTTTCAATTCCGCCACTTGTTTTAATTTTTGTTTGAAACTGTTCTATTTTATAAGCAGTATAAAACGGCTCAATAATCTCTGGAGTGGCCAGATTTTCCTTAAGCAGTTCAATCAGTTCTCCGGTATCCCTGCTGCTAAACAATTCAAACATCTTTCTGTTTATATTAAGAAACTTGATAGTATCTTTTAAATACTGGCTGTTTTCCGCGATATATACCCGCAGATTTTCTCCCCTTTCTTTTATTGAATCAAGAGAATTTTTTACTTCTGAAAGGTCCATTTCAAGCGCAGGCACAGGCAAATTTTCAAAAATCCCTGCCAGATGTTGTTCATTTTCTCGCAATCTTTGTTCAGCCTTCTTCCTTATCTCTTCAGCATTCATTTTTTCAATGCAAAGACCGATATCAGAAGAGATTTCAACAATAAGTTTTTTAATTTCTTCTGAGAAAAAATTTCTCTGACCTGAATAAAGATTCAGAGCG
>JAMWBX010000044.1 GCA_023818725.1 Candidatus Omnitrophota bacterium | reverse complement strand
TTGCGGCATCATAACCAACAAGAATGTTTGAAGTACTGAATCCGCCGCCATTAAGAAACATAACAGCATCTTTTTTTATTTTCTTTGCTGTTTCGCTGGCGTCTTTCATAAAGTCAGCCCAGCTCTGCGAACGAAATTCAGCAAACTTTTTCCAGCAGGGGTCAGTCCAGTCAAGGAATTTTGGAAGATGCTGGCATCCTGTTATTCTTTTGAATTTCTCTTGGCAATGCTGACAGTAACAGGCCCCTGGATAAACAACAGGCCCGTCAAGAAAACATCCATCCACGCCTGTCTTCATCCCCTCCACAATCATTTCAAACGCCCAGTTTCTCCACGGGCTGTTAACACAAAAAGTAGTCCCGTTGCCATAAAGAGGTTTTTTCCTTCCATAGGGTATGCCATCTTCACAAAGCTGTTCCCATCCAGGATTTTTTTCTGCAAACTCGTAGCTATACCAGTGCATATTGATGTAAGCAATGACATAAAGGTTATGTTTTTTCGCGACAGGCACATATTCTCTTAAAAGATCTCTTGAACCGAGCCCTGGTAATTTTTCAAATTTATCAGAGTTAAATGTTGTAAGGTATCCTGTTCCTGGCGCGCATCCTGGTGTTGCCATAATCCATTCGCAGTTTGCCTTCCACAATTTTCTTGTTTCTCTTGCGGCCTTATTCAGATCTGATTTCAAAAATGGTGAAAAATCGAAAATATAATCCCGGCGAAACATTCTGACAGGTCTATCCCACCAGTTTCTGACCATTTTTTCCCCTTGTTATACTTCAAAAGATGCAAAATTTAATAGTTATTATTATATTCTATCAAGGGATAAATGTTTTATATGGCACAATTTGCATACTGGACATTTTAAGTTTAATGTATTACAATTTTTATATGACAGAATTATGTAAATTCTTTTGCATAATAACCTTCGCAATTTTATCTCCCCTGTATGCACATCTTTGCGATAATGTTTTCAGACAGGCAGACAAACTAATTGTTAAACCTGAGATTTACAACATTATCGTTAAAGATAAAGCGACCTTTAAAATTTTTCTTCAGAACAACATGGATAGAGCCATAGCAGAAATAAAACTTATCGCTGAAAGCCCTGCTTTTGATTTCCAGATCTACCCAATGAAGATGTCTGTTCCAAAAGAACAGAGAGTTTATTTTGAAGTGACCATGATCCCAAAACCAAATATATCTTCTGGAAACTATCCTGTAACATTCAGACTCGTCGGCGGCGGAAGAGAATTCAAAAGCTTCAATCTGGATGTTTCTGGAGAAGCGGCTAACAGAGTTCAGGAGAAAAAAGAAACGCCAATGCCTGAAAATAAATCCAGCCCTGAGACGCAACCTTCCAGAAAAAAAGAGTCAGCGCTTCTTGCAGTTAAGAAAATATTCCAGCCGCCAAAGATAGACGGAAGACTTATGGAAGAATGCTGGAAAAACGCTGGAGTTGCTGGAAATTTTTCCTGTCCCGGACAGGGAAAACCCGTGTATCAAACAGTTGGACTTTTCACCTACGACGCGAGTTCACTTTACCTGGGGTTTTATTGCAGGGATAATGAACCTGAAAAAATTTCCGATAAAGACAGAATTGAGATACAGATATCGCCAGACCCTTCAGGAAAAACCTATTATTCCATTGTTATAACAGGTGACAGAAAAATGACATTCAAGAAATTCAGGTCTTCTGGCGAAGTGCAGGACATTCAGCCAGCAAATCTGGTCTATGGAATGTACAGGGGCATCAATGCCTGGATGATTGAAATCGGCATTCCTTTTTCTTCAATAGGAACCAGAACCCCTGAATCAGGCGAGACCTGGTTATTGAAAATTATTCGCACAAAATCGACCGGTTATATTGAAGAAAGTTACTGGGCTATGGATGCTTCATCCTACCATCAAGAAAAAGGTTTCGGACAGATTGTCTTTGCTCCATAGTTTATTAACAAGATGAAAAAATTACTTCTTTTTCTCATACCAATCCTGTATGGTCTTGCTTATGGCGGGGAACAGATACAGATAGAATTTGAATATCCCTCCATAACAGGCGACTTTTATGTCGCTGGAACAGTGTTTTTCCCTCCTGCGGCAGCCCCTGATTTAAAAAAAATACTTGTTATGGATAAAGACACAAGAGAGGAAATTCCATCAAAAATCGTGGTACAGGACAATTGGCCTGATGGCTCGGTTTTGAGTGCAGAGATAGTTTTTCCTGCAAACAGCCAGAAAAAGGGAAAATACATCATTTTTTACGGAGATGATGTGGAAAGAAAAAAATCTTTTGTTGAAGCGGCTGTGCTTCCAACAGTATCTTTTATTGTACCTGGCGCGGGTACCACAGTAGAAAATATGGATGTGTCTGTCGGGCAGATAAATGTAAGAGTTGACAGAAGTACAAACATCAGGTACTGGTGGTATATCCTGCCTGTCTTCTTCTTGATTCTTCTCACTGTGTTAAGAACATTACGAACAATAAGGATGCAAAAGTTATGAAGAAAATTACGATGACAAGAAGAATTGTACAGGTTTTTTGTTTGATTCTTCTTGTTTATGGCGGATACATATTCAAGGAATGGAAACAATCACCTGAAACAGAACAATCTCTTTTTCCTGCATTGAAAGCGCCAGCAGGAAGCATTTCTATCACTAAACTTGAGAAAGGAAGCATACTCTGGCCATCAGGGGCAACTCCTGTGATCGAAAACTATCCGCCATCTCTTGTGTGCAGGTTTAACCCGAAAGGGGGTATGTTTAAGGCATGCATCCTGCACTTTTTTTCTGAAAACCTCACCTGGCAAACCCAGTTAAAATACCTGTTGCCTTATATTACGCTTTTTATTCTGCTATGTTTTCTTCTCGGAAGAATGTGGTGCGGATGGGTTTGTCCCATAGGAACTACAGGCGACTTCCTCACATTCTTAAGAAGGAAAATGAATATCCCGGTGAAAAGGTTTCCACAGAATTTCAGGATTAATCTCTCTTTTACTGGCTATGGACTTATGGCGATAGCCCTTACGATTTCCACAATAATAGGTATGCCCAATTTTGCGAGATACCAGTGTTACTGGTTTCTGCCTTACTGTCAGATATGCCCTGCGCGACTCATCTGTCCTTTGTTCGGTTTAATAAAGCCAAACTGGAAGGATTTTTCAACATCCATCACAACAACCTTTACAATTCTTGCATGGATTGTGCTTGGACTCTTTATCGCCGCTTTCTATTTTGGAAGACGGGTCTGGTGTCATATGTGTCCTGTTGGCCTGATTAACTCATGGTTCAATAAAGGAGCTGGCGTTGAACTTCACAAAAAATCCATCAAATGCATTAAGTGCGGATATTGCGCTGACGCCTGCCCTATGGGACTTACAAAAATGTACGAAATGGACAAAGATGGCATTTACAACCAGAATTCCTGTATAATGTGCCTGAGATGTGTTGAGGTATGCCCGAGAAAAGGATGCCTCAGTGTAAAATTCTTTGGCAAAGGCATAAAAATTAAGGATTTTTTCAGGGGAAAAAATGCAAAAAAAATTTCTTGATCGTTATGGCAGAACCGTCTTAAAAGGATTTACTTCCACCCGGTCCATCAAAAGCAACGCTAATTCTGAATTGCTTGAATATTCCAGCAGATCAAAAAATTCTTCAATGAAAAAATTTTATCAAGCCAGTGAGGATTTTGAAACAGGAAAGTTTCTCTATCCAGAAAAACCGGTTGTTGGTTACTTTTGCAGCCTCGTGCCTGAAGAACTAATTCTTGCCTGCAACCTGCACCCTGTGAGGTTGTGTTGTGAAGAAAACTTCTGGACTCAGGCAGGTGAAGAGATTATTCCAGGAGATGTATGCCCTGTGGTTAAATCTATATGCGGGAAGTTTTACAACCAGATGTATGACAGATTTGATCTGGTAGTTGTTCCTGGAAGCTGCGACCCAAAAACGAAACTTGCGGAGTTGCTTTCTCCTTTGAAAGAAGTGTATTTTCTCGATCCCGGAAGAGATTGCGAATATCTAAAAAACGCTGACATCTGGGAAGAAAAATACACAAAGTTTTTTGATTTTCTAAAAGAAAGATTTCATTGTTCGTCAGGAAGAAAGCATTTGCTTTCCGCGTGCAAGAAAACAAACGCGCGCACAGAAATTTTTAGAAAGATTTATCAATTTCGAACAAGAAATCCCGAAGCGATAAACAGCTTTGATTATTACATAATGATTTACGCTTCTTTCTTCATGGATATAGAGATTTGGAACAATCTTGCTGAGAACGTTTACAGAGAAGCGCTTGAAACCAGAGAAATTTGCAAAAATCCAAAAATTCTTCTTGCTGGAACGCCGGTTATATTTCCAAACTTCAAGATTATCGATGTTATTGAACAAGCAGGATTGTCCCTGGCAGCTGACATTCAGTGCACAACTTTTGGACGATTTTATAATCCAGTTGAAATAGATGAAGATACCGACTCGGGTATTATCAGGGCGTTGAGCCTGAAAGATATTGCTGGAAGCATCTGCCCCTGTTTATTAAACCTTGAAAAATTAGTCAATCTCATTGTTGATGCGGTAAGCCAGTATAATCTTGATGGAGTAATATATTACAATCTGAGATTGTGCCAGGTGTTTGACATCCAGACAGCAGTCATAAGACAAGCGCTGAAAGAAAAAGACATTCCATTTATTTCAATAAAAACAGACCTTGGCAACCAGGATACCGGACAGTTAAAAACAAGATTGGAAGCATTCAGGGAGATGATTGAATCGCACAGAAAATAAAGGAGACTTTTTTGAAAGCAGGGATAGACATTGGTTCAGTGATGACAAAGTGCGTTGTTGTGAAGGAAGAAAAAATCATATCAAAGGCGATAGCAAGATCAGGCGCAATGCCTGAAAAAATAGCAGAAAAGGTGCTGCTGGATGCCTTGCAGAATGCTGAAATTCAGTTTTCTCAAATAGAAAAAATCGTCTCGACCGGCTATGGCAGGTACATTTTCTCACCGTCTCACTCAGTTATAACAGAAGTTTCAGCGGCGGCAAGAGCCGCTTTTTTCCTTTCTGGACGGAACCAATGTCTTGTCATTGATGTAGGCGGACAGGATACAAAAACGATAGAAGTTGATAAAAACGGTGAGGTTGTGGATTTTTTGATGAACGACAAGTGCGCCGCAGGAACAGGAAGGTTTCTTGAAATGATGGCAAATGTTTTAGAAACAGATATTTATGGACTCGGGAAATTCTCATTGCAGGCAGAAAAGCCGGTGTTGATAAGTTCGACATGCAGCGTTTTTGCGGAAAGCGAAGTTGTTTCCCTTATCGCCCATAATGAAAAAAAGGAAAACATTGCTGCAGGCCTTATCAATGCCATTGCTTCAAGAATTTCAACAATGATGAACCATTTCAACAGAAAACTTCCTGTTATTTTTTGTGGAGGCGGAGCAATTATACCAGGGCTTAAGGAAAGCATTGAAAAAATAAGCAATAGACAAATTCAGATTCCCGAAAACCCACAGTTTGTTGTTGCCTATGGCGCTGCACTTAGTTGACACAACCAAAAAGTTTTAATAAAATTATGTCGTTTCTTTTTAACAGGAGGAAACAATGAAAGTAAAAATAGATGAAAGCACATGCACAGGATGCGGGCTTTGCGCAGATAACTGCCCTGAGGTATTTGAACTGGGAGATTCTGTAGCAAAGGTCATTGCTGACCCTGTACCTGCCGAAAAGGAAGAATGCGCAAAAGAGGCAGCAGAAAATTGTCCGGTAGATGCTATATCCATCGAATAAGACGTACTTGGCAAAATTTGGGAATGCCTTTATACTTACAATTTTTCTTGCAGGTTGTTCCGCCAACCATCAGGAAAGGGCGCAGAAACACCTTTTGATTTCACTGCGGGAATACGAAAAAAGCATCTATGAAAACCCGCACGACCTATCCCTACAGGAAAGGTACTATGCGATTGCAAGGGTCGCCCTTGGCGAAACACAGGCAAAAACAGAGCTTTCCCTCATATACAGGGCAATAAATAAAGAAAAAGAAGCTAATTTTTTACTGAGCCAGCTTATTTCAAAAAATGCTGGTGAAGAATGTTCAAAATATCTTGAGAAAAAGCTTGATGTTGTTTATAACCTACAGCAGCGCATCTATATTTACCAGGCCCTGACATACCTGAATCCTCAAAATCCCTCTTTTTTTGATAAACTTGGACGGTTGTATCTCGGCATAGAAAAAACACCCGATGGAATTGAAGCGCTTTCAAAATCGATTGAGCTCGGCAACAGAAACCCTGATTCGGTTAATTATCTTGTAAGGGCTTATGAAAAAGAAAAAAGGTATCAGGATGCGGTTTCCCTGCTCAAAATGATCCTCTCTGAAAAAGAAGATTTGAAATTCAGAAATCTTCTTGCCAATGTATACAAAAAGCAGGGAAAAAAGGACCTGTATCTGGCTGAAATTGAAAAATTAAATAAAAAAACGCCTCTTATAGCATTCAAAAAACCTGAGATTCAAAAGATTGAGAAAAAGCCATCAGAACCAGAAAAAATATTATTAAGCCAGAGGATAGATGTGGAACCATACAAATTCCTCGTTGTGGATAAATCATCGCAAAATCTCAGTGTCTATCAGTTTGATGGGATAGAGATAAAAAAAATCCTGCAGCTCCCCTGCACAACAGGGAAAAACATGGAAGACAAAAAAAGGCAAGGAGACCTCGCAACGCCCGAAGGGACTTTTCTTATAAAGTTTTCTATTCCCGGGGAAAAGCTCGACCCAAAGTATGGTGCAGGTGCATATGTTCTTGATTTTCCTGATTACCTTTCAAAAAGACTGAACAAGGATGGTCGTGGTATATGGCTTCATGGCACGCCAATTGAAAGGCCTCCATATAACAGCGAAGGCTGCGTGGTTGTAAACGACAGGGACTTTCAGACACTTCAGCAGTATATAAAGCCAGGCTACACATACATCCATATTGTAAAACACTCAAAAGATATCAATTTTTCAGAGATAAATATCGTCTGGGAAACATTGCAGCAATGGAAAAAATCATGGGAGGCCCTCGATAATGAAAAATATCTTTCTTTTTATGACGAAAATTTCAGAAGTGATGGAAAAGATAAAAAAACATGGGCTGAGTACAAAAAAAGGGTGAATAGAAACAAGCAATTTGTGAAAGTTGAATTAGAAAGACCTGTTATTGTCCCTTATGGCAACACAGGGTTTGGATATGTTTTTCTTCTGGATGCAATACAGAGATATGAATCAAACAATCTTAGAAGCATAACCCGCAAAAATATCTATCTGGCAAAAAATAATGGAAGCTACAAAATCATAGGCGAACTTGTGAAATAATCACTTTTTCAAAAAAACCTCAATCACAGGCACACAAACATCTGGTTTCTGCACAGGAAGCAACAGGGTTGTCATAGAAATTTCTTCATCCTGATTTCTGTTTCTAAAATATGGATATCTTATCTTTTGAACAGGAATTTCTGACGCATCGTTAAGAAGCTGAGCGTATTCAATCCTTTCTCCAAAATCAACCTGCAAAAACCTGTACGGCCATGAAAAGATGTGGATGTAAAGACGATTTGTTTCTGGATTATATGTCAGTCTGCAATCTTTTGGCGGTTTGAATTCATCAGGCGCCTGAGTGCAACCGTAAATAGATCTGCTGTGCCTTTTCATCCATTCCCCTATGCCAGTAAGTCGCTCTGTTGCTCTACTGTCAAACTCCCCTCTTGCGGTTGGACCAACATTCAAAAGCAAGTTTCCATTCTTGCTCACAATATCGATAAGCATTTTCACAAGGACATCAACACTCTTCCACGAGGCCTCGTCCCTGTGGTATCCCCAGGAACCTGAGAATGTGTGGCATGCTTCCCACACAACAGGTTTTCCATCAACAGTGAGAGCCCCGGGTACGTCAATCTGCTCTGGGG
>JAMWBX010000043.1 GCA_023818725.1 Candidatus Omnitrophota bacterium | reverse complement strand
ATAATCCAAATGCTTTGCCGGCACGCAAAGCGTGTTCTTCTGTCAGAGCCTGCCCGTACACACCCCTTATTCCGGAAATGCTGATTACTAAATTTTCCATCTAAACAAATGTTACCGGTATCAGATATTTATGTAAACTACCTTGGTTCAATTTTTCAAGACCAATTGCGTCTTTAATTTCAAAAGGACCAACGCGCAATCTAACCAATGATTCCTGCACCCCACCACAACCAAGCATTTTTCCGATGTCTCTGCATAATGCGCGAATATATGTTCCCCTTGAACACACAACCCTGAAAACAATTCTCGGAATTTCAATTTTTTCTATTTTAATCTCATGGATTAACACTTTTCTGGGTTCAGGGACCACGGTATGGCCCTTTCTGTGTAGCTTGTAAAGCCTGGTTCCATCCTTACGGATCGCAGAGACAACAGGGGGAACCTGTTCAATCTCACCCTGAAAGGATAGAATAACCCGAAGGATAGTGCCTTCATCCAGCTCAGTTAGATTAACATCATGATTAGCAAGAATCTTTCCTTGGATATCATCGGTATCAGTTGTTATGCCAAGAAGCAGTGTTGCCAAATACTCCTTTTCCATATAAAGAAATTTTTCTGCTTTTTTCGTTGCACTTCCTATGCAGATTACAAGAACTCCTGTTGCAAGAGGATCCAGGGTGCCGGTATGACCAATTTTTTCACGAAAACCGGGTATCTTTTTAATAAATCTGATTACGTCGTATGATGTTATCCCCGCGGGCTTATTGATATTTAGAAAACCATTCATTTCTTTCATTGTTTAATCAATCAGAATCTGTAATGTTTTTTCGCAAATATCTGAAAAATTCTTCAATTGCTAACTCAAGGGTGCAATTTCTAATTGAAAAACCAGCAGCACTGTTATGCCCACCACCACCAAAATTTTCTGCAATCTTTCGTACATTAAAATGCTTTCTGCTTCTCAGGCTAAATTTGATCTCGTCTCTTCTTTCTTTCACAATAAATACAAAATCAGTCTTTTCTACAGAGCGTAATATATCAATAACAAGCTCGATATCCTGTTCGGTTGCTCCTATTTTTTTAAATATCTGCTCGGATAAGACTGACCATGCCACTTTGAAAGTGGGTTCGTACTGCAAAGAAATCAGAGCGTAACCAAGAAGTTTAAGCGCCTGCAATGAATTATTGTGATACACATTGTCTGCTATGTTTTCCGGATCTATTCCAGTTTTAAGCAGTTCAGAAACCACGTTAATAGTATCAGAATTAAAATTATGTCTGAAAGAGCCAGTATCAGTAAGAATGGAAACATACAAACACTCAGCCACTCTTTTATCCAGCAAACCAAGATAGTTTGCAATAAAGAAGCTCATTTCGCCAACAGATGAACGATTTTTGCAAACCCAGTTAACATCACCAAAAAGAGAATTTCCCTGGTGATGATCAATATTTATAACAGTGGCTGATTCCGGTATAAGCAACAATGGCTTACCCACTCTATCTTTGCTGCTGCAATCAAAAACCATAGCTGCATCTGGAATGAATTCTTTTTCCTTATATGCGTCAAAAGGCAAAACTTCTGAAAAACCTGGCAAAAAGCTGTAAACACGTGGCGGAAGCAGTTCGTTAATAACCAGTGCCTTTTTACCCAATCTCTGTAATATCCAGAAAAAAGCCAGTTCACAACCCAGTCCATCTCCATCAGGTACTTGATGCGAGGTCAAAATAAAATTTTTATTTTTTCTTAAAGCATCACAGATTTTTGATACAGTTTTTTTTTCAGAATCTGAAAGAAACATATTCTCCAACCATGTGTTTTATCCTGTCTTTGAGGACATCAAATCCTTCACCAGTTTTTGCGGATAGAAAAATAGCTTCAGGATATTGACTTTTCAAAAAATTCAACTCTCCTTCGTCTATACAGTCAATCTTATTGAATACCATGATTTTGGCTTTTTCACTGATTTTTAATAATTCAAGGACATCTTCAATTGTCTTGATTTGTTTCTCTATGTTAAAACTTGTTGCATCTATTAAACAAACCAGAAGGTTTGAAAATTTCAGTTCCTCCAGAGTGGCTCTGAAAGCAGCAATAAGGTGATGTGGTAAAGAGGATAAAAGTCCAACAGTATCAGAAACAAGGCAATAACTGTCGCCAAGATGAACAAGCCTTGTCAGTGGGTCCAAAGTTGAAAAAAGTGCGTTGTCCACAACGGCATCCTGTCTGTGTGTTAAAGCATTAAGCAGCGTACTTTTCCCGACATTTGTGTATCCAATGAGAGCAACTAAAGGGAAACTCTGCCTCCTCTTCGATGCCCTTATTACTGCTCTATGTTTTTCAATTTCTTCGATTTTTTTGTTCAGTATTTGTATCCTTTTCCTTATCCTTCTTCTGTAAACTTCAAGCTTTTGTTCTCCGGGACCCCTTGTTCCAATCGTTCCGCCAAGTCTCGAAAGTCTTCCATAAGAACCTGCAAGCCTCGGCAAAAGGTATGTCATCTGAGCCAGTTCCACCTGAAGCTTACCCTCAAGCGTATGGGCGTGTTTGCCGAAAATTAAAAGTATCAACACTGTCCGGTCTATAACAGATGCCCCGATGGAATCTTCAAGATTTCTTTGCTGTACAGGAGTAAGTTCTTTACCAAAGATTACAAGATCGCAGCCAAGGTCCTGAAAAAATTTTTTTATCTCCTGTATCTTGCCTTTTCCAATGTATGTCGCGGGATAAATATGTTCAGGATGTCTTATCAACAGGGACTTAATTACAGTCAATCCAAGTGTCTTGGCAAGAGACTCAAGTTCTTTGATATTTTCCTGTGCTATTTTTTCAGAAGTTTCTTTAAGATCTATGACAAGAGCTTTTTTTCCTGTAATATTTGCACCTGTAAGTACATTAGGATTTTGCATCTGGTACCTGAATCTTCAAAATCTTAATCAACGATAAAGAATCTCTGTGTCCCCTTTTACGCTTGTATCCAGTTTTTTTCTTTTTTTTGAAAACACGTATTTTTTTACCTTTTTTTTCGTCAATTACTTCAGCTATCACACAACAATCTTTAAGAATATCTCTGTCTGTTATTAAAGAGCCATCTTTTTCTAAAGCTACAATTTCATTTATTGTAAATTGCTCGCCTTTTTTTTGTTTCAATCTGAAGACCTCAAGGATATCGCCTCCCCCAACATGAAATTGCCTGCCAGAAATACTTATAATTGCCTTCATGATTTTTCTCCGGTTAAAAGTTCGATGTCCTTTTCAATCTTTACAAGCTCAGATTCAAGTTCATTGCGAAGCTGTTTTGTCCTCTCAATAACTATTGATGGAGCATTATTTAAAAAAGCAGAGTTTGTCAGTTTTTTTTCTGTCTCCTGGTACGCCTTTAAAACCTTCTGTTTTTCATTCAACAGTCGTTTAACCTCTACTTCGATATCGACAATACCATCCAGCTTTATAGAAAAAAAACCATCCTCTATGCTGCGAACAATTTCATCTTTTGAATGGGTCTTTATTATCTGGTCTGTCTTTTGAAATTTTATGCCTGAAAGAAATTCAACCATACGTCTGTACTCATCTGCATCCAACAGCGAAATTCCCTGATAGGTCGCCCGAAGATTTTTCGTGACAGGAATTTTAAAGAATGTTTTCAAATCTCTTATCTCAACTACTATTTCCTTTATCCTGTTCATCAATTTCAGAGAGTCTCCAAACTCAAAAGTATCGCTTGGAGAAGGCCAATCACTTGTCGCGACAAACGCATCCTTAACATCGGTAAATCTTTTCATTCTGCTATAGAGTTCTTCAGTAACAAAAGGAATGAAAGGATGAAGAAGCTTAAGCGTTTTTAACATCACATAATTCAAAACAAAAATTACGCTGGAAACAAGATAGGGATCTTTCGCAGGGTACATCTTCGATAATTCAATATACCAATCGCAGTACTGATGCCAGAAAAATTCATAAATTGAGTCGGCCGCTTCATTAAATCTGAAATTATTCAAGCATTCAGTAATGTGAATAATCTTTTTGTTGAGAAGCGTCAGAATCCATCTTTCAGCAAGGTGTAAATTATCCGGCTCCAGTTCAATACGCTCAATCTTAACATAACTGCAGTCATTCTTTTCCAGCAGTATTTCAATGTATCTGAATGAGTTCCATATCTTGTTGACAAAATTTCTTCCTTTGTGATAAAAACTGTCAGGAAGAAAAACATCTTGGCCAAAAGCTGTCAGAGAAATCAAACTGAACCGTAATGCATCAGCTCCAGAGTGATCAATAATCTCAAGTGGATCAATTGCATTACCGAGTGATTTACTCATCTTTCTACCTTTTTCATCCCTGACTGTCCCATGGATATAAACCGATTCAAAAGGTTTCTTTCCTGTAAATTCAAATCCAGCCATCACCATTCTAGCGACCCAGAAGAACAAAATCTCCTGTGCAGTAACAAGAGTACTGGTAGGATAAAAAAATTCCAGGTCTTTTGTTTTCTCCGGCCATCCAAAAACTGCAAACGGCCATAGCCACGAAGAAAACCAAGTATCAAGTACGTCTTCGTCCTGAATAAGATTTTTACAGCCACATTGAGGGCACTGCTGTGGGGCATCCAAACATATGATTGGAGGACATGATTTATTTGAACAATACCATGCAGGTATTCTATGGCCCCACCATATTTGCCTGCTTATACACCAGTCCTGAATATTATCGAGCCACTGAAGGTAGACTTTTGTCCACCTTTCGGGATAAAACCTAAGCTGCCCTTGCTTGACCACATTTATCGCCGGTTGAGCAAGTTGTTTCATCTTAACAAACCACTGTGTTGAAATAGTGGGCTCAATAATTGTATTGCACCTATAGCAATGTCCTATCCTGTACGAGTATGGTTCTATCTTTTCGACCAGACCTTGTTTTCCAAGCTCTTCAATAATTTTAGCTCTACAATCAAATCTATCAAGGCCCTCGAAGATTGCTGCGTTTTCATTCATCCTTCCAGTTTCATCCATCACTGTGATAAATTCAAGATTGTGTCTGGATGCAATGGCATAATCTGCAGGGTCATGAGATGGGGTTACTTTTACTGCTCCTGTACCAAATTCCATGTCAACCTGATAATCTGGAATAACCGGGATCAATCTATTTACAAATGGTAAACGGACCTTTTTCCCGATTAAATCCTTATATCTTTCATCCGAAGGATGCACAGCTACAGCTGTATCACCAAGCATAGTTTCTGGCCTTGTGGTGGCGACAACTATAAACTTGCCTCCTTCAACCGGATATTTCAAATAGTAAAGATTCCCATCGTATGAATCGTATTCAACTTCTTCATCCGATAGGGCTGTTGCACATCGCGGACACCAGTTTATTATCCTTTTACCCCTGTATATAAGACCTTTTTTATACAATGACACAAAAACAGTCTGCACCGCACGTGAGAAATTTTTGTCCATCGTAAAACATAGCCTTGTCCAGTCACACGATACACCAAGCCGCTTCAGCTGTTCGATAATGCAATTACCATATTTTTCACGCCACTTCCATACTTCCTTCAAAAATTCTTCTCTACCAAGATCTTTTCTTGTCAGCCCCTTTTTCATAAGCTCTTTTTCCACGACATTCTGTGTCGCAATTCCGGCATGATCAGTTCCTGGTACCCATAAAGCATTAAACCCTGACATCCTTTTCCACCTTATTAAAATATCCTGTATGGTGTTATTAAGGGCGTGTCCTATATGGAGAAAACCTGTTATATTCGGAGGTGGTATGACTATTACGTAAGGAATGCCAGAATAATTTTTTGCTTGAAAGCAGCCCGCCTCCATCCATTTCTCATACCAGTATCTTTCAATCTCAGCGGGATTATATCTACTATTTTCCGCCATCACTCACTCCCAAGGGGATAAAAGTTTATATATTCGTTCACAATAATAACGTTTCCATCTTCTTCAAGAATCCTTCGAATAGATGTAAAAATATCTTTTGCCCTGCGTGTTTCCAAATCAACACAGGCAATTCCCATCACACTTCTTTGCCACTTGTCGTGATAATCAATCTCGGCAATTGAAACATTAAAACGATTTCTGGATTTTACCAGTATAGATTGCATTACGTTTCTTTTATCTTTTAAGTTCTGCGCAGACGGTATATGTAATTCAACCTTCCATACACCAACTACCATCGTGTCCTCCCGAATTTTCAGATTTTTAAAAGAATCGCAAGATATATAATTATAACCTATTTCTCAATATCAATCCCTGTTGCTGCCTTCATTACCTCTTCAATAACCTTCTTAATGGGGATATTCTTTTCCATGGCCACCTTTTTGCATTCTTCGTATTCTGGCATTACATTAAAAATCTCTCCGGAATAACATCCAATCTTTATGCTTATATCTCCATACCTTGTTTTTATTTTTTTTTGCGATCTTTCAAGAACGATCCTTTCCTCTTCTCTGTATCTAATACCCAGTGTAGTGGTCTCTTTAAATAGCAGACGAAAGATTTTTTCTTTGAAAACAGGTTCACAGATGATTCTTATCCAGAATACTGGCCTGGATTTCTTTGTTATTCCGGTGAAAAAGCAAACCTCAAGAGCTCCTGACGAATGGAGTTTCTCAATCAGATATTCAAAAACCATGGGATTCATATCGTCAACAGATGTTTCTATAACGCTAACTCTGTCTTTCAAACCAAAATATTCCGTACCGTAAATAAAATGAAGTGTGTTTGGAAAATCTGTATATTCGGTTCCTGCGCTATAACAATGTCCAACAGGAATGATCACGGGGGTATCATCGAAAGATTCCGTAATCGCCTTGATAATTGCAATACCTGTCGGAGTTGTGATTTCATACGGAATTTTACGAATTACTACAGGAATATCTAAAAGCATCTCCATCGTGGCAGGTGCTATGTTAGAAACTCCAACAGGAGACGAAAACACCTTTTTTATACCCAGCTTTTCGAGAGCAAGAATCGAAAATGAAACCTCAACAAGAGCATCTGTCTGTCCAACAGCGTGAAAATGTAATTCATCAATGCTTTCATTATGGACCCTGCCTTCTGCCAGGGCTAGAAGTTCAAACACATGAATGATTTTCCCCCTGGATGATTCTGCCAACCTGCTTGTTTCGAAAATTCTAACAATTTCAGAGTAGGATCTTGCTTGTTCCTGCTCTTTTTCTACATGAACAATAAACTGATTGGCTTTTATTCCATGAAAAGGACCAGCCGATTTTACAACCTGTCTTATCTCTATCTCGTAATGTGTTGGAAAGTCTATTTTTTTAAGTTCCCCTTTCACCGCTTCGATGTCAACACAACCTGCAAGTGCAGCACATACCATATCTCCCGCACAGCCATTTTTTAAGTCAAAGAAACCAATCATATTAAACTATTTGTGCTCTTGATAAATCTGAGCGATCGAGGTTTTTACAAAATCCACCCTGACATTTTCTGCAATTTTCAGGGTAACAATCTTACCTTTGATTTCTTCCACTGTTGCAATGATCCCTCCGATCGTAATAACACGATCTCCTCTTTTCAGGTTATCAAGCATCTCGCGACGCTGTCTTTCTTTTTTCTGCTGCGGAAGGATTAAAAGGAAATAGAAAATCAAAAAAATTATCAATAATGGAAGAATTGCTTGAAACAAGGACGCTCCCTGAGCACTGTTAGGCATTTTTTTTCTCCTTTTTTTGTTTGTATTTTTCAAGAAATGACTTTTTAAATTTCATAAGATTTCCACTATTTATATTCTCCCTGATTTTTGACATCAGTTTTGCCATAAAATAAAGATTATGGTAAGAATTTAAACGCATTCCGAGCATTTCCTTTGCATTAAAAAGATGTCGGATGTATGCTCTGGTATAAGTTCTGCAAACAAAACAGTCGCAATCCGGGTCAAGTGGTCCCTGGTCATTTTTACAAAAGGCAGCTTTGACATTGAATTTTCCAGACCAGCTTATTGTTGTTCCATTTCTTGCTATTCTGGTTGGCATAGCGCAATCAAAA
>JAMWBX010000042.1 GCA_023818725.1 Candidatus Omnitrophota bacterium | reverse complement strand
AGGAATTGAAACTGACAATAGACGAGATAATGAGTGTTGCTAAACTATGGGGTTGAAAGCCTACCTATGAGGAATTGAAACCTCATTTTTTCAATTTCGGCATATGGATACCATTTTGAGTTGAAAGCCTACCTATGAGGAATTGAAACTCAGATTTGGATAGTTTTTCAATTTCGGCATTTGGAGTTGAAAGCCTACCTATGAGGAATTGAAACAAGGTAAAAGTGAAGCATTGGCTAATGTGTGTGTTGTTGAAAGCCTACCTATGAGGAATTGAAACTCCACCACACTATCTTTATTGCCTTCATCTCTTCGTCGTTGAAAGCCTACCTATGAGGAATTGAAACAGTTTTCTCACAGGCTTTCCACTTATAAAGTCATGTTGAAAGCCTACCTATGAGGAATTGAAACATTCTATTAAGCCTTCCACCTTTCCATTTTCTATCACAGGAATTTGTTACATTTACCAGCAGCCTGTATCCGCTTTTATGATGCAAATATACTTCGCCTTTAACCTGTTTGCCTGTTTCCATTGCATGCGCCATCGGGCAATCATTCAAACAAAGTTCATTGCCCTCTCTGTCAGTATGTCTTAAGATATTGTCCCTGCAACTTTTTCCGCCACTTCTTCTGCGTGGTATCCTGTGATGTCCTGCGCAGCTTTATTCCAGTAAAGAATTTTTCTATCTGTATCAATAATGTAAACGCCCTCATACAAGCTATCAATTATTTTGTAAAAAAGTTCTTCTTTCAAACAAACTCCTTTCTGAAAAGTTTATTCTGCTAATATTATATGTATTATATCCCCTGAACCTTCATTTCACACCCCACTTTTCCATTTTCCTTTTCGTCCCTCTGAAGGGAGGAATTGACAGGCCAAAGGAAAAGTGTTGAAAACTGCGCATTTTTTCGGATATAATAACTCTGTCCACAAAACCAGTCATTCCAGGGGGTTTTTATAAAAAGAATTGCTGCGTTTACTCTTATTGAGCTTCTTGTGGTAATGGCAATCACTGCGATTCTTGTCGGAATTTTATTGCCGGTTTTCGCAAAAGCGAGGGAATCAGCAAAAAGGGTGGTTTGCCTCAATAATCTAAAGCAGATTGGTATGGCAATAGGTATGAAAATGATGGATGGCGGAGCTTTCTATTCTGATGTTTATTATGGAAATATTATCCGGGAATCTACTGGAGAATATGTAGGGATTGGCAGGTTTCACACCCACCTTAAAAGCATAGAGATGTTTGGTTGTCCTTCAAGCAACTATGCAAAACCAGAACAGGTAAAAAAGGCTGATGAGAAAGATGGAATTGTTGAATCTGCTTATGTTTACAGACCAGAGATAGAAAATAGTGGTGGAATTGTTGCTGTAATTATGGATTTTAATATAGCCGCAGGTGAAAAATACAACCACAGGGGAATCTTTGTCAACATTCTTTTCTCAGATGGCCATACGAAGGGTTATCCTGACGCAAATCGCACAATGACGCTTTCCGATGATCTTGCCTCTGAATATGAAAGAGTTTTTCTGCTGGCAGATAAGAAATAATAGTAACTAAAGTCCCCTTGAAATTCTTGCTGCAAGTGAAGAAGGAAGTCCTGCGTCGATAATCTTTTTTGCAGCGATTTCCGTAGGATATGAAATTCTGTGGAGTTCAAATATCCTGCTCTCTGTGTCGAATATGGCGCAACAGGCATTCGGGTTTCCGTCTCTTGGCTGGCCTACGCTCCCTGTATTTATGATATATCTATTTTCATCTTCCAGTGATATGCGCATTCTACCATCGGGCCTTTGCGCAATAGTGGCAGGAAGTGGCTCACCTTCGGCAAGGGAAAATGCCATTGGAAAATGGGTGTGTCCGATAAAACAAATTTTGAATTCAAACTCATCAAAAATCCTTTTTGCTTTTAAACGCGTATTTGTGTAAAAATACAGCGGATCAATCAACCCACCATGGCAAAGCACAAAATCCTCAATTTGAATTGTTTCTTTCCATCCAGAAATTCTTTCTTTAAAAAAACTGCTTAATCGTTTAGCTGTCCACTCTATTGAAATTCTGGCATCAGTGGTAAAAACATCGCAGTTGCCAGTAATGATTGCCTCTTCATGGTTGCCCTTTATGAATATTGCATTGAATGGTTTAAAGACCTCCATACATTCTTCAGGATTAACACCGTATCCCACAACATCTCCAAGAACCAGTAACTTTTCAATCTTACTTTTTTGCAGGAAGTCCTTTACTGCGATGGCTGCCTCAAGGTTTCCATGAATATCAGAGATGATGCCGTAAAGCATCCTTTTTCCTGTGGTATTCCGTCAGAAATTCAAGATCCTTGTGCGCAACAGCAGCATGTTCATATCTGTTTTCTGGTTCAGGGGCAATGCAGTTTTTCAATATGGCAGCAAGATATCCCGGAACCTCCTGACCGCATTTTAACAGGTACTCTTCAATAATCTTCCCAAGGCTATAAATATCGCTTTTATGTGTTGCCTGTCCTGTTCGCCTTTCTGGCGCCATGTATCTTTCTGTGCCCGCGTAAGGAAATTTATCCCAGGAGAAAAAACTCTTTTTTATCGCATACCCGAAATCTATCAGCTTGATAGTGAGCATATCCGGTGAAATCAGGATATTTTCCGGTTTGATATCTTTGTGGACTACCCTGTTTTGTTCAAGATGGTCAAGTGCAGAAAGCATCGCTTTAAATATTAAAATAATTTCCTGGAGTGAAAAAATCTTTTCCGTGGACCACTGTCGCATACTTTTGCCAGCAACATATTCCATAATGAGTCCAATGTCTTCACCATTATGAAAAAATTTAAACACTTTAACAATGTTGGGATGATTCAGCTCCATTGCAATTCTGGCTTGTTTTCTAAATTGAGAGATATGGATTGAATTGTTCAATCTCGATCGTCTTGTATTAAGAATTTTTATTGCGACATAGGTGCCAAATTGGGCATTAAGAGAGGTAGCTCTGGCCAGATATACACCTGATGTCGATCCTTGCCATATCTGCTCAACAATTTCATAGTTTTCTATAACCTGACCTGCGCGTTTGCTAACCATTTACATAATGACAATAAAATTGCAAAAAAATTTTGTTCTCACAATTATGATACCCTATTCTCTGCAAAAAACAAAATTTCATCTTTTTATTCCGATGATGCAAGGCGGTTTTGAAAAATCTCCCCCAACCCCTCTTTTGGAAAGAGGGGAGAAAAAGTAGTTTCCCCTTTCATAAAGGGGATGGCAGGGGGATTTTACAAATAGGGAGAAAAAACATCTTAATGCCACGCAGGGCGAATTGGTATAAAATAATATTATGCCGATAGAAGGAGTTGTTTTTGATTTTGACGGAACCATAGTAAGTCAGGAGATTGATTTCAAGAAAATCTTTCTTGAAATTCAACAACTGGCCTGTCAGTATAAGATCAAAGAACCAGAAGTAAAACTTCCAATCCTTGAATATCTCAGGGCGGTAGAAAAAATAAATAAAGGAAGATGCGATAAATTTTTGCTCCACGCTTATGATCTCTTATTAAAAAGAGAAAAAGAGGCATCTAAAAAAACACAACTGATAAATGGGGTTTTAGAATTTCTCATTCATCTGAAAAAAGAGAAAATCCTGATTGGAATAGTGACTAGAAACAGCCGATATGTTGTCGAGAATATCCTTAAAAAAACCTGTATACCTTATGATATTCTTGTTGCAAGAGAAGATGTTGCACGGGTGAAACCACATCCAGATCATATTAGTCTTGTTATAAAAAAACTAAACCTGAAGAAAAGTCAGATTATAGTCGCAGGGGATCATCCGATGGATGTTATCGCGGCAAAAAGAATTGGAGTTTTGTCCTGCGGAGTGTTATCTGGGGGGAAAAGCCAGCAGGATTTCATTGAGGCTGGAGCGGATTTTATCTACAGCGATATCACCGAACTTGCTTATTTCCTCGGACTTAAAGAGCTGCCTGACGGAAAGTTACAGCATCAACTTCTGCAATACCTATTAAAAAGGTACTGCGCCTGTGATAGAGGTGTGCTTGTTGGGCCTGGTATAGGGCTTGACGCGGCAATTATCAAAACCCGGACAAAAACTCTTGCACTGAAATCAGATCCAATCACGCTTGTTTCAAAAAACGCAGGCGCTTATGCAGTAAAAATCAATGCCAATGATATCGCGTGCATGGCTGCAAAACCAACCTGGTTGCTCACAACGATTATTTTTCCTTCTGGAACAAAATTTCCTGAAATTGAAGAGACATTTCGGGAAATTTCAAAGATTTGCCTGAGGGAAAATATTGCCTGGGCTGGCGGCCACACTGAAATAAGTCAATGTATAAGGCAAACCCTGATTTGTTGCGCAATGGTTGGAGAAAAAATTAAAAACTTGAGGCAGGTAAAAAATGTTAACCCGGGCGACGCTCTTATCCTTGTAAAGCAGGTCGGTATAGAAGGCGCATCAATCCTTGCCAGAGAAAACAAAAAACTTTGTGAAAAATTTCCTGCCATTTATAGCAAGGCTATCAACGCAATAAAAAGACCGGGTATTTCAATTGTTAAAGAGGCAATGATTGCATGGAAAACAGTCCCTGTGATTGCAATGCATGACCCAACTGAGGGAGGTATTGCATCAGGCATTGCTGAGATTGCGCAATCCATTGGATGCGGTTTTATCATAGATGAAAGAAAGATTATGTTTTTCAAACCCGCAAAAATCTTCTGCCAGTATCTTGGATTAGATATCTACGGGCTCATCTCGTCAGGTTGTCTTCTTATTGTTGTTCCTGCGCGGTATGCTGAAAATCTTATTTCTGTTTACAGAAGTCATAAAATACCAGCAGCCATCACAGGACGGGCAATAAAAGAGAAAAAAATTCTTTTGATGAAAAAAGGCAATCTGGAAGAAATGCGTTTTTCAGCAACAGATGAGATATTGAAAACCAGATAATTCCGGGATATAATTTAGTCATGAGCGATACACAAGCTGTGAAAACAATCCTTGTGGCCGAAGATGACCCTGAAACCCGCCTGATACTTCAACAGGGACTTACCAGGGCAGGCTATTATGTTGTTCTGGCTGAGGATGGCGAACAGGCCCTTGAAAGATTTCGCCAGTTCAAACCAGATCTTGTCCTTCTGGATATTGAAATGCCGCGCTTCAATGGTTGGGAGGTTCTTGAACGGCTTAAATCTGGCTGGCGCAGTAGAAGGGTTCCTGTAATAATGATAACAGGAAAGACATCTGACGAGGACAAAATCAAAGGTTATTCTCTCGGCGTGGACTATTATGTCACCAAGCCATTCAATATTCAGAGAATCCTTCCAATCATAAGAAATCTTGTCTCAGGCACAAAATAAAAGAATCCACATTATGAACATCTGCCTGTGCCAGTATAACATAGAATGGGAAAATAAGCAGAAAAACAAAGAAAAAATCACAAAAATACTTTCAGACATCAGGAATGTTCAACTGATTATTTTCCCTGAAATGGCACTTTCCGGTTTTTCATTTAACAAAAAAGCCACAACGCTTACCCCTGATGATATCGATTTTTTTGCTTCAATCGCAAAAAGCAAGAATGCTTTCGTCTGCTCTGGCGGAGTCATTGAAGAAAAAAATTCCTGTCTTATCATTAACCCATCAGGTGATGTTGTAATGGCTGTTGCCAAAATTCATCTTTTCTCGCCGTCAGGAGAACCTTCCCATCACCTGCCGGGTTCAGAAATAAAATCATTCACGATTGGCAAAGTTCGTGTAACACCTTTCATTTGCTACGACCTGCGTTTTTCTCCGCTTTTCTGGTTGAGTGCCGCAAAAACAGATATTTATGTTGTCATCGCAAACTGGCCTTCAACAAGAGCAAACCACTGGAAAACTCTCCTTGTCGCCAGAGCGATTGAAAATCAGACGTTTGTCATAGGAGTTAACAGGATAGGTATAAGCCCCAAAGAACAGTATTGCGGAGATTCATGCATTGTGGATCCATGGGGAAATATGGTTTTTGACGCCTGTTGCGAAGAAGGTGCGTTTAAGTGTAAAATAGACGCCAGCAAAGTTGAACAAACACGTTCGCGTTTCCCTATCTTAAACGACAGAAAGAGATTTGCTGAGTATGAAAAACTACTAGAAAATGAATAGGACATGGCGGTGTACAGTAAATAATTTTCCTTCAGATAGATCAATTGCTCCCTGCAGGGTAACAATCCCTATTGCAAAACAGGGCATCAGGAAAATGCTTTTTTCGATAGAAAGACCTGATGGGTCTGTTGTATCTGCGCAATCAAGGACGCTGGTCAGTTATCCAGATGGTTCTCCTCGATGGATTCAACTTGATTTTGAAGGCAATGGAAATGGCAGCTACTCGGTAAGAAACACACCTGTTGAAGAAAAAGAAAAGGGCCTTCTTAAATTGAAAAAATTCCTGTCCGGGTTTTCTGTGGAAACCAGAGGGTTAAAGGTTGAGTTGTTGAAAAGAGTTTCCTGTCAGTTCTATCTTTTTCAACAAGAGCAATATCCTTGCAGAAAACACTGAATGGGTAATTTCTGCGAAAGCCGGCAAAAAAATTTTTAAATATATGACTGATACCGGAAGTTTTAAAGTTGAAAGCGAAGGCGATAGAAGGTTTCAGGTTTCATGGAAAGGATGCCTTTTTGAACACGAAAAAGGCGAAAAACTTCTTGATGTAAAGTGCACAATAGAATTCCTTGCCGGAATTCAGGGGTTTTCTCTTTCTATCCATTTTTTTCACTGCCTTGCAGAAAAGCCATTTTTGAATATCGATTCTATTTCGTGCCGGTTTTTGTTGCCTTCTCTTGTTAAAACACTTCTCTGTCAGGAATCTTACAGCAATCTTGCAATCAAAAGGATTGTTGAAATAGAAAAGGATATTGAAATTTTTCTTGATAAAACAAGGTTTTCTCCATATGTAAAAAATACTTCTGAGCTCAAGGATAATTTTGATTATCCTGTATTTTTACGGGACTTTAATCAAAACGTTACATCGGCAATATGCATAAAAAATGATTTTGTTTCTGCCTGTGTTTGTATGAGGGATTTTGTTCATCACAGGCCAAAAAAAGTCAGGGTCGGAAAGGGTGAAATCTGCTATGAGGCGTGGCCGGAATTTGCAGGGGTTCTCAATCTTCAACAGGGTTCAAGCTATAGAACTCAATTCGATTTTATTTTTACAGATCAGGATAATTCGATAAGAAATTCTCTGGAACAACCAGAAACCACCAGGGTTGAGCCATGCTATGGCTGGCTTGAAAAACAGTGTTTGACTTATGCTGGGGAAACATTTCATCAGTGGATTTTGTTCTCTGAAAAGGATTCAGGGCTCTTTTCATGGTTGCTCTCTTCTGCGACTGCTCGTTTTTACACTGTATCAGAAATGTTTCACTATGGAGATACCATTGATGAGGGTTATTCTCGGTATTATGTTTCTCAAGGAAGGTTTCCTGCAGAATTAAGACCAGCCGGGTTTCTTTTCAACATATACGGCGGAATTTATAAAACGCCGCAAGATCCTGAACCTGTCTGGGCAAATAATGAGTATGATGCGATATACTGCCTTTGCCTTGAAGCGATGAGAACAAGAAATGCTTCGGTTCTGAAAAGACTGACAGCAGCTGCCAGGCATCAAATAGAAACTGATTTTGTCTATTACTCGGACCACTGGCAGCAACATCGATCATGCCCTCAACATTCATATGGACACATAAGAATGATGTCCTGTCTTCCCAGTCATCAGTGGACTCAGGGGCTCTATCATTACTATGTGCTAACTGGCGATGATGATGTACCCGATATCATACAGGCAATCTGCGATTATGACATAAATTATTTTGAAAAGATATCTTTTAAGTTTAACAATTTTTTCAACAGAGAATATGGATGGGCAATTCTTGCTCTGGTTTATGGATTTGAAACAACAGGGAATATTACTTATATTGATAGGGCTGAAAGCATGATAAAGGAGCTTGAAAAAAATACGACCGAACAGCAAGCAAGAGACG
>JAMWBX010000041.1 GCA_023818725.1 Candidatus Omnitrophota bacterium | reverse complement strand
AACTTGAGATAGCAAACCGCTATGGTCTTGTCATAACACTTCACCTATCAAGAAAAGCAGGAATCTCGGACCCTTTGAACATAGAAGATTTGTCTTTGCTCGCAGAAAGATATCCATCCATTATATGGAATCTTGCTCATTGCGGAAGGTCTTTTATACCTGATTATCTCGAAAATTCAATTAAACAATTAAGCCATCTGAAAAAGATGAAGATCTATTTTGACACTTCAGCAGTAAACGATAATGATGTATTCACAATAATATTTTCAGAATTCGGACCAAAAAAAATACTTTATGGCAGCGATGTCCCTGTCTCGTTGCTAAGGGGAAGATGTGTCGGCTTTGGGTACGATTGGGCATTTATTGCAGAACAAACCCACAAAATAACAGCGAGTTTTCCGGTTTCACCAACCCTTGTCATCTATGAAGAATTAAAGGCAATGAAAAAGGCATTTAAGAGATTAAATTTTTCAGGCAATGAAGCAGAGAGAATTTTTTTCAAAAACGCGATAGAAATCGTTAAAATGGTTATGAATCATAAAGAAAGGCGCAACTAAACCACTCTTACTTTTTGTTTTCACCCTGCTTTGCAAAATCTCACAATATCTATTTTTTTTAGCGTTATATTGATAAAATCTCCCTCAATTTCTCTTTCTTTTTTTTGCTTCCTACCCTTTTATAAAAGGGATAGAAAGCGGATTTCTTTAGAAAAAAGGGAGGAAAAATTAGTTTTTCCTTTTGTAAAGGAGGATTTAGAAAGAAACAGGCATAGTTGCTCCTATTGTAAAATTGCGATTGATATGTTAATATAACTTTTATGTAAGTGCACGAGAACCTGAATTTGAACTAATTAAATGAGGGGAACTATGGAAAATCCATGGAAAATAGCCCAGCAACAATTTGACAGATCTGCGGAGATACTTGGCCTTGAGGAGTGGTTAAAATTAAAATTAAGGGAGCCGAGAAGGGTTATTATTGTTTCTGTCCCTGTCAAAATGGATGACGGCACATTGAAGGTGTTTACCGGGTATCGTTCCCAGCATAACACTGCAAGAGGCCCGGCCAAAGGTGGAATTAGATATCATCAGGATGTTACTCTGGATGAAGTAAAGGCCCTTTCAATGTGGATGACATGGAAATGCGCGGTGTTGAATCTGCCCTACGGCGGAGGAAAAGGTGGAATAAGATGCAATCCTAAAACAATGTCAACCGGTGAAATTGAAAGATTGACAAGAAGATACACATCGGAAATTTTTGATATTATAGGACCTGACAAGGACATTCCTGCACCGGATGTCAATACTGACGGCCAGGTTATGGCGTGGATAATGGACACTTATTCGGTTCTATCAGGTAGAAATGTTCCAGGTGTCGTAACCGGTAAACCCCTTGATCTTGGTGGTTCAGAAGGAAGAGATGCAGCAACAGGAAGAGGCGTTTATTATACGCTTTTGAATTATTTCAGACATAAGAAGCAATCAATTAATGGCAAGACTGTAATCATTCAGGGCTTTGGCAATGCCGGAAGATATGCTGCGATGCTTCTTGAAAACATTGGACTTAAGATTGTAGGCGTGAGCGACTGAAAAGGCGCGAGTTACAATCCAGATGGTGTTAATATAAAACAATTGACACAGATAAAGATAGAGACCTCAAGCGTGGTTAACTATAAAGAAGCTGAAAAAATCTCAGGCGAAGAGATTCTTTATAAAGAAGCGGATGTTCTAATTCCAGCAGCGCTTGAGTCCGCAATCACTTACGCCAATGCCGACAGAATAAGGGCTAAAATAATTTGCGAAGCGGCAAACGGACCAGTTACCAATGAGGCGGATAAAATTCTTCAGCAAAAGGGTATCACTGTAATACCTGATATTCTTGCCAGTGCCGGAGGAGTGGTTGTCTCCTATTTTGAATGGCTTCAAAATATGCAATCTTACTACTGGACGGAACAGCAGGTTAATGAAAAACTGGAATTAATGATGAAAAAGGCTTTTGATAATGTAATCACTCTTGCTGAAGAGAAAAATATCACACTCAGGGAATCCGCTCTAATGATTGCGATTAAAAGAGTTGCTGAAGCATCAAGAATAAAAGGACTTTATCCATAAGTATGATTAGACTAGCATTTATTGGAACCAACGAAGGTAATGGCCACATCTTTTCCTGGAGCGCCATTGTGAATGGTAGATACAATCCCGATTTGATGAAGCAGTGCGGGTATCCTGTCATTGTAGACTATCTCTCAAAACAGCCGCCTGAAAATCTTGGAATCCCGGATACGCAGGTTTCGCATGTCTGGACTCAGGACAGAAAAATAGCGGAATTTGTCTCCAGAACATGTTATATTGAAAATGTTATCGAAACTCCGGAACAGGCGATTGGGCACGTGGACGCAGTTGTTATAACCACTGATATTGGTTCGACGCATGTTGAACTTGCCAGGCCGTTTATCGATGCTGGAATACCTGTTTTTATAGATAAACCGCTTGCTGACACAGAGGACGACCTGAAAATATTTTACAACTGGCATATGCAGGGAAAACTAATTATGTCCTGCTCCAGTATGAGATATGCAAAAGAAATTATTTCTCTTGATTTAACAAAATCTGGTGAGATTTTGTTTGTCAGCGGAATTATGGCTAAATCATGGGAAAGATACGGGGTTCATGCAATTGAAGGACTCTATGCAATTACTAAGGATAGTGTTGAGTCTGTTTTCAACATTGGCGATGAAAAACTGAACCTTGCTTACCTCGAATTTAAATAAGGAAAGAAACCTCTTTTACAGGTTGTTTATTATTCCACCATATTTGGAAGGTATGACATCTTTTGTCAGAATTCAACAATAACCATTGAAACAAGGGATTATTTTCATATGTTTAAAAAACAGCTCGAAGAATTTACAAATTTCGTAAAGACTGGGAAATTGCCCTTTCCATTTTCACAGACCGTCGAAATAATAAAGGTTGTAATTGCAGGCATAAAATCCCGGGAAAAAAAGGCAAGGGTCTTTCTTGATGAGATAAATCTGGAGAAATAAATGAGTATACTTGAAAAATTCAAATTAACCGATAGAGTTGCCGTTGTCACAGGTGGAGCAGGCAGATACGGCAAATTTATAGTGGAAGGACTTGCAGAAGCAGAAGCATTGGTTTATGTTGTTTCAAGAAATATCAAAAACTGTGAATCTTTTGCCAGTGAGATGCAAAGAAAAAATCTCAGGGTTTTTCCAGGTTATCTTGATATGGGAAAAACAGAGAGTATCGTTTCTCTTAAGGATAAAATTCTGAAGGAGCAGGGCAGAATTGATATTCTTGTTAATAATGCTGTCTTAAGACCAATGAAGCATTATGAAGACCCAATTGAAGTATTCAATCTGTCAATGGAAATAAATGCAACAGGTATTATGAACACGACAAGGATATTTGCTGAGGAAATGATGAAAAGGAAAAACGGAGTCATAATTAACATCTCCTCAATGATGGGTGTTGTTGGACCCGATTTTTCACTATACGAGGGAACAGAAATGGACGCGCCTCCTGACTATTTTTTTCACAGAGCAGGACTTATTTCTCTTACAAGATACCTTGCTGCAAAATACGCACCTTACGGTATCAGAGTGAACTGCATTTCCCCAGGGGGGCTGTTTAACAACCAGCCTAAGCTATTCTTAGAAAGGTATAACAAACGCACATTTCTGGGAAGAATGGCAAATGGCGAGGATATAAAAGGCGTAGCAGTGTTTCTGGCGTCTGACGCATCTTCCTACATCACCGGGGAAAACATCCTGGTTGACGGTGGTTATACACAAAAATGAAAAAAGTACTTGTTGTCGGTGGCGGTGGAATCGGAAGGAAACACATAGATGGTCTGATAAGAACTGGCAAATTTCAGGTTTCAGTTTGTGAGCTCGACAGTGAAAAGTTGATGGCTCTGAAAAAAGATTATCCTTTAGAGGCAACCTTCAGCGATTTTTTTTCAACTGACATCTCACGTTTTGATGCTGTTTTAATTGCCACGCCTGCGAATTTACACATTCAGATGGCAAAAAAATGCTGTATTGAAAGTGTGCCTTTTCTGGTTGAAAAACCGCTTTCAGTAACTCTTGATGGTGTTGACGAACTAATAGATATTGCTGAAAAAAGCAAGATACTGTGCGGGGTCGCTTACACCAGAAGAAGCGTTCCATCATTTAGGAAATTTAAGGAAATTGCGCAATCAGGCATCGCTGGAGAAATTAAAATGGCAAATTTCTATTGCGCTCAGGACTACAGAAAATACAGGCCTGACTATGAAAAAATTTATTTTTCTAAAAAGTCAATGGGTGGAGGAGTGCTCAGGGATTTTATAACGCATTTTGTTGATCTAGCTCAGTGGATACTGGGAAAGCCCAAGACAGGATTCTGCATATCTGAAAACCTCGTTTTCGGAGATTCTGTTGAAACCGACGACTCAGCAGTTGTGATAGGAAAATTTTCAGAAAAAATTGTAAGTTTTTACTGCAATGGCTTTCAGAAGCCGAATGAGCTTATCATTGATTTGGCTGGAACAAAAGGAAACTTAAAATATGTCCTGCTTACGCGGCATCTTTCAAGAGTACTTTTTGCTTATGATGATTCGGGCAGATGGGAACAACTTGCAGAATTTCAGAATGAAGGTTCTGACTACTATTTATTTCAGGCGCAGCATCTTTTGAGAATGCTTGAGGGATTACCGCACGATTTCACAACACTTAAAGAAGCCGCAGAAAACCTTGAATTCATAACAAAACTGAATTCAAGATAAATTAAATAATGGCAGCCGGTTATTTTACTGGACTCTGGCTCGGCTTTGGACTTATAATTCTTGGAATTGAGACCTATTATTTCATAATTTCCAGATATATTGATAAAGAACTTGGTTTGCTTGAAGCAGCCATTTTTATTTTTTGTCTTGTTTTTTCCATTATTTTGTTTATCAGGTCATTTTCCGGAAGCAGTTCAATACTATCAGGAATAATTTCTTTCTTTCCAATGCCAGCAGCTTACACAATTATGACTGCTATCAGAACCTCAAGGGAAAAAATTGAACAGAAAATTGACCAGGACAAGGAGCTTAACAACTGGTTGTACACAATTGAAAAAGAACCAGAAAATATAAATGCCTATGTCGCAACTGGCGATATTTATTTCAAAAGAAAAGATTATGAAAAGGCGATGGAATTTTATAATAAAGCTGAGAGCCTTATGGAGATGCCCTATATTACAGAGAAGATTAAAATTACAGAAAAGGAGATAAAAATACAAAAAGGTATTATCTGGGTATGCCCTGAGTGCAGTTTTGACAATCCCGGAGAAAAAACAAAATGCAGATACTGTGGATATTCAAAGGTTGATAAAAACCTGTTAAAAGATATCAAAAATCACAAAAAAGAGTTGATTAAAGGAATTTATATTGTTGTTTTTGGGCCTCTTGCAGTGATAATTTCTATTGCGCTCTATATTGTGTTGCCAGTTTATCTTGCCCTGATTTTTACCCTTATTGTAATATATCTTACCATCAGATTCTTTATAACCTATTAATCAAACAACAAAAGCAACCATTCATTTATATTGTGAAAATTTCTGTTTGTTAAACATGCGCAGGAACAAAGCTCCCTGCTGTTTCTCAATGAATATGAATAGTCATACCTTGCAACATGAAAAAGCCATTTTTCTCCTTTTTCTGGATTTCTTCCATCCAAAGTTGGTAAACCAGCGAATGGTATGGAGATTTCTATTGACCAGTAATCGTCAAAATCAGAAGAATCATTGATGGTTCCTGAAATAAATGTTTCAACCTTAATGCCCTCACAATTCCACCTGGAATATTCAAGGATTTTGCCATTATTTTCTGAAACCGGCACAAAAGCGTCGAAAATTGTCTTGATTGGAGAAAATTCAAACTCATAGTATCCGGGTCCCTCAGTCGATGTTTTTATGAAAAGTTCAACAACATCCTCTTCCCAGGTAGAACTATCCCTTGCAGTGTATGTTGCTTTTATGTCGCAGTCAAAACATTTGAGACCGATATAAAGGTTTTTCTCATCATAAAGTAATTTTGCCATTGTTTTTGAAACAGGTTCTATTACTTTAACAGGAACAAAAAATTCGAGGCACTCAGCCTTCTGCCAGGCATTTTCATTGAGAATACCGTCGATATTTATCTGCTCGTATATTCTGGGACATCTATACTGGATCCTTTTCAACATTGATTTTTTCCTTATTAGATGGAGCGGGATACGGGAATCGAACCCGCATTTCAAGCTTGGGAAGCTTGCACTCTACCATTGAGTTAATCCCGCTTAAGATTAATTATAATCCTTAAACAGGTTAAATTCAAGATTTTTTAATCATTTTTGGGGCTTTTTTCTTAGGAAAGCAAACAATGGGAACAATTTTTTAAATAAGCTACTTCGTTGATGAAAATTTTTCAAGATTTTTTTTAAACGGTAGAAATCTTATTCCACTGAAAAATGAAATGGCACAGAAAATTACTACCCATGGAATGTTTCCTGAGATGATAAATCCCAAAAATCCAGCGACAGCAGTATAATCAAGAACACCAAGTGCAACAATATTAAATATAATGGCAGAAGTTTGATCTTTTCTGGTTGAGAATCTCTTGCGAATAAGGTGTAAGATGCCGTCGATAAAGAAGAAAATTGCAAGCCCACTCAGGTACAAAAAGTACTGTATAACTCTCATAGTTTCGTTCACTTCATATAGTTCAAAAGGCGGCTGATAGGACAAAATTCGCTTTATATAAACAGCGATGCACGCCATTATCAGTGGCACGAAAAAAAACAACAGATTTATTATTTTGAGTCTGTTCGAGATGCAATTGGTTTTCATAAAAACATATTATAACATCTTGACTGAAAAGGTAAAAAAACATATACTTTTTATAGCGCCTGTAGCTCAATAGGACAGAGCATCTGCCTTCTAAGCAGAGGGTTGCCCGTTCGATTCGGGCCAGGCGCGCGGTAAAATCCGGAAATCTGCAAACTATGATACCATTCAGAAAACTTAAAGATGAAACCTTGATATCCATCATATCAGCAGGTGGATTAATGTTTGCCGGTATGGAGCAGAAAAAGGTTGATATTGTTGTGGATGAAGCGATCTGTAAAGGAGTGAAATTTTTTGATGTAGCACCGACATATGGAGATGCTGAAGTTAAACTGGGTAGAGCGCTCAAGGGAAGACGAGAAAAGGTACTTCTTTCCTGCAAAACCGTAGCCAGGGACAAAAAAGGTGCCCTTTCTGAACTTAGGCAATCACTGAAAAACCTTAAAACCGACTATTTTGATTTTTATGTAATGCACGGAATTAGAGATGTTAAGAAGGATGTCGAAGTTGCCTGTTCAAATGATGGAGTACTTGCGACAGCAATTGAAGCAAAGAAAAACGGAGTTGTATTAAGGATAGGATTCAGCGCCCACACTGAAGAATCAGCACTTGCGGCGCTTGATGCTTTTGACTTCGACTTTTTTATGTTTCCTGTCAATATTTTTTGTTATATGAAATCAGGCTTTGGAGAAAAAGTTATCGATACCGCAAAAAAGAGAAATATTGATATTATTGGAATTAAGGTCCTTGCATTCCAAAGGTGGCCGAATAAGTCAGATAGGGCAAAATACCCAAATTGCTGGTATCAACCGATTGAGGACAGGGAAATTGCAACAGCAGCACTCGCATGGGCACTCCAGCAGGGTCTGGTATCGGCAATTCCGCCAGCTGATATTAAAATATTCAAAGACACTCTGGACATCGCAATAGATAGGCCTCTATTGAACTTGGAAATGATGCAAAGGATTAAAAATCTTGTTGATGGAATTACACCAGTTTTTCCTTAAAAGGAAGAAGATCTTAAGCCTTCAAACCAATTAAAAAATTAAGACCGCCTCAATGAAACTTCGAAAAATTCCTCATGGAGGCTTATTTTCATTCATTTGAACTGTGTCTTATTAGCTGGTATAATATAGCGGCGTGGGCCGTTAGCTCAACAGGCAGAGCAGGGCACTCTTAATGCCAAGGCTGGAGGTTCGATTCCTCCAC
>JAMWBX010000040.1 GCA_023818725.1 Candidatus Omnitrophota bacterium | reverse complement strand
TGGAAAAGGAAAAATTTGCTGTGTTCTTGCAGGAAAAACCAGAGATACATGGACAGATTTTAATTTCAGAAAAATCCTGATAAGATGCGTTGCCTGGATGCTTGGGGAAAGACAGAATGAAAAAACAATCAATTGCGCTCTTGTGGGTTATGGACCAATGTTCAATATGGGAAAGGCGCACGGCAATTCAATAAATGCGACAGCAGGATTAAAAACTATTGCTGTTTGCGACACAAATCCTGAAAGATTAGAAGCAGCAAAGCAGGAACTGCCCGGACTTTCAGGGTGTTTTACAAATCTTGAAGAGATGCTCAAGATGAAAGAACTCGACCTTATTATTGGCATTGTGCCTCATAATGTTCATTTTGAAGTTGTGATGAAGGCACTGGCATATGGAAAACATGTTGTCATTGAAAAACCCTTCTGCATAAATGTCAGTGAAGCAAACCAGATGATAGAAACAGCGAAGAAGAAAAATCTGATGTTAAGCGTGTTCCATAACAGAAGATGGGATGGCGACTATGTTATGATAAAAAAACTTGTTGAATCAGGTTTAATCGGTGATGTTTTTCATATAGAATGCTTTATTGGTTTTTACAGACATCCAGGTTACTGGTGGCGCTCATACAAAGACATAAGTGGTGGTGTCATGCATGACTGGGCAGCTCATTTCATTGACTGGATTTTGAATCTTGTTCCTTCAAAAATAGAAAGCATCTATGGCGATTTCCAGAAAAGAGTGTGGTTTTCTGTCACAAATGAAGACCACGGGCACGCGTTAATCAGGTTTAAAAATGGTGTGCTGGCTGACTTTATCATCTCATCAATTGCTGCGATAAACAAACCGAAATGGAAAATCTTTGGAACCAGGGGAGCGATTGATGTTAACTGGGAGACAACAGACAGGATTAATTTTGTAAGTTTTGTTTCAGGCATAAAGCAGGAAGGTTTTGTGAAAGCGCCGCAATCAACAGGATGGGTTGATTACTACAGAAATATCGCAGACCACCTGCTGATGAATGAAGAACTTTTAGTAAAACCCGAGCAGTCTCGAAGGATAATAGGTGTTATTGAAGCAGCAGAAAAATCGTCAGAAACCGGCAGTTTAATGGCGCCTTTTGAAGACTGTGAATGAAAAAATCAATGGGCTCAATTGAATGCGTGTAAAAAATGAATAAAGGATATAACCTTCTTGCAGGAGCAGCAGAAATTGACATAACTTTACCTGTCGGAACTCTGCTTGCAGGTTCTTTAAAACCAAGGGTTTCCATCGGCATAGAGGACCCTCTCTACGTAAAGGCAATTGTCATTGAGTCAAACGGTAAAAGAATTGCTTATGTAATTTTCGACCTTGTTGCGCTTGACAGAATTCTGGCTGAAAAGGGAATAAAGATGGCTTCAGAAAAAACAGGAATTTTTGCTGAATCCATTGTCTGGGCAGCCAGCCATACCCATACCGGGCCTTATACCGGTGGACTTTTTTTTTGATGAAAGTAATATAAATAACAGGTGGCTTGAAACTATTTGTGAAAAGATGGCGCAGTGCATTGTTGAAGCAGACAGAAGAAAAACACCTGTAAAATTTTCAAAGATGCGCAGTTTTCATTACGGGCTTGGACACAACAGGCGGATTGAATTCAAAAATGGCAGAGCAATAAACACCTGGCTTCTTGCAAATGCTCCTGAACAAATTCAGTCTCTCGGAAGCTCAGGACCTATTGACCCTGAAATTGGAATTTTTTGTTTTGAGAAGCTTGATGGGACAATTCTTTCAGTGATGTTTCATTTTACCCTGCATACCAACACAAACTTTGGCCTGAAATTCAGAGCAGATTATCCCGGGGTTGTTGCGGCAAGATTGCGAGAACGTTTTGGCCCTGATGTAATCACTCTTTTTCTTCCTGGAGCATGTGCGGACATTAATACCACAGGCCCAAGACACAGAGAGGTAGGGAACGAACTTGCCGTAAAAATCATTGAGTCAATTGAAAGAAGAAAAGTGTATGATGGAAAACTGGAGCTCGATGCAATTAAAGCTGAGATAACTGTGCCAAGGCGAAATTTTATGATTGACCAGACAGAAAGAATAAAAAATTCGGGATGGAATTTAGAAAGCCAAAAGGTCTTTTACCAGGAGATTGATGCGCTGAAAAAAGAAGGGAAAACTGAAGATTCAACAATAATTCAGGCATGGCGAATCGCTAATATCGGCTTTGTCTCTTTTCCTGGCGAGCTTTTTGTTGAATGGGGGCTTAAAGTTAAAAAGGAAAGCCCTTTTCCTTTCACATATCCGGTTGAACTTGGTGGTGATTATCTCGGCTATCTTGTTACACAGAAAGCATACCAGCAGGGCGGATATGAAAGTTTAATCGCAAGAAGCGCAAAAACATCAGTGGAAGGAGTTATGCTTATGTTTGATAAGGCAATGGAACTATTAAACACTCTGTATAATAAAAGGGGTTTTCAATGAAAAAACTGAAAGTTGGTGTCGTGGGTCTTTCAAGAGGAAGAGGATTTGTCAGTGTGTTTTCCGCTCATCCCGAACTTGAAATTAGCGCATTATGCGACATATACGAAAACAAACTCGCTGATGTTGGCGATGCCTTTGGATTACCTGATAAAGCGAGATTTACTGACTTTGACGATTTTTTGAACGCAGATACAGATATTGTTATGATAGCAACACCGATTCCTTTCCATGCAGATCAATCAATCAAATCCCTTCAAGCGGGAAAGCATGTTCTCTGTGAACAAACAGTTGCCTATACGGTTGAGGAATGCGAAAAGGTGGTTGAAGCAGTGAAAAAATCAGGAAAGAAGTTTATGATGGCAGAAAACTATTGCTATTTTCACTATATCCGAGAATGGAAGAAGATTGTTGAAGCAGGAAAAAAGGACATCTGGAAAATCGTCGCGTTAAGGGCGAGGGTTTTATTTACATCAAAGGCCAGACACCAGAAGATGGAGAGGTTTTTACCAGTTCCATTGTAGATCCAAATGCGCCCGAAGAAGCAAAAAGAGGCGGGCATGGAACATCTGAATATTATATGATACGGGATTTCATTGAATCAATAAAAAATGGCGTTGAGCCTCCGATCAATGTATTTCGCGCGACAGAATGGACCATCCCGGGCATAATTGCCCATCAATCCGCGATGAAAGGTGGCAAATGGCTTGATGTGCCGATTCTATCCTGATTTCTAAGACACAAAAAAAGGAGAAAAGATGCAACAGAAAATTATTTTAAAAAACCGCATTCATAGAAAGATAAAAAACAAGCCGATAAGTTATGGTGTTTGCTGGCCTGAGGCAGCTGTCTTCGATGAAAACAAAATAGCGCTTTTTGACGAAAACGGGAAACAGATTCCTGCTGGAATTAAAGTTCTCAACAGATGGGCTGATGAAAGCATCCAGTGGACTCTACTGGATTTCAGCATTGACATTGAAGAATCTTCAACCAGGACAATCACCGCAAAAATTATGGAAGATGTTTCTGCAACTATGTCAGAAAATCCTGTAAGTATTATTTCAAATGGCCAACATATCATAATTGGTAATGGTCTGGTGGAACTGGTTGTCTTATCAGAAAAAGGGAAACTGATAAAAAGCTGGATTGTAGAAAAAAAAGAACTGATGGAGCCAGATGGTTTTGATATCACATTTAAGGACAAAAATGGCAGAAAGTTTTCAGCAAAAAATGGAAACAGAAAAATCAGCATAGAACACTCAAATCCCATTAGATGCGTTGTAAGAGTTGATGGAAGACACAGCTGCGGAAAAAAAGAAATGCTTGACTATTTTTTAAGATTTGAAATTTTTTCAGGCAGAAAGGATGTCAAAATTACTTACAGTTTCAGGAACAGAGAACCAGTTGTTCCTGGAATTACCATTAATTCCCTTTATATGGAATTTAAATCATCTGTTAAGAAAGGTAAAAAGTGCTTTGCCGCAAGAAATCTGACAAGATATTACAAACCTGGTTTTCTCAGAATCGATGAAGATCTGTGTATTGTTGCTTCTGATACTCCGGATTTAGAAAATTATGAAAAAACACACCAGAAGTCAAACAGCGGGCTTGTCTTTGTGAAAGACGAAAGGGTATTGCACGACCCTGTGGAAGAAAAGCCCTGGTTTATGAGGAATGTGAAATTCAGGATGAGCGTTGGAAACCGCCTTGTTTTCCCGTACATTGCGACAGTTGGTGAAAATTGCGGAGTTATTGCGCATTTTCTGGCAATGAATACCCTTTATCCAAAGGAACTGAAAATTAAAAAGAACATCTTTTCATTCGGAATATGGCCTGTGTGGGCAAAAAATTTATTCATCACTCAGGGAGCAGGAAGGTCCCACTCATTTATAATCTCAGCCATAGATCCATCTCTTTCTGATATGGAAATCCAGGACAATTACCTGAACTGGGAAGTTCCAATGAATGCCGGATGGCCTTCTCAGGATTCTGTTGAAATAATTTGCGATATTGAACATGTAAGAAAAAGCAAGGTGTTTGCGATTGATATGCTGCCTGAATACGATATGAAAAACCGACCCCTTTTTGAAAAAAAGGTGCTCAATTCCTGGATCGGGATTGCATATGGAAGTCTTGGCTGGACAGAAGAAGTTATACCGATGCAGCCGATTGGATTCTGGGATTACGGAGATAATGGAGCAAACAACGAAGAAATGTTCGGGCATGTTTATTTCCAGAATTATTTCAGAACAGGAAACTGGACATGCGCTGAAAATGGCATATCAATAGCAAGACACATTCTTGAGGTTGACTTTGTTGATTTCAGCATTGATAAACTCCAAAACGGCGGAATGGTAGCGCACTGTCTCAATCATAATGATGGCGCTGTGTATCCGTCCCATATGTGGTTCACTGAACTATTGTTTGCCTATGCTCTGACAGGCGATGGCGAATTCAAGCGCGCAACATTAAGAATCTGTGAGAACCTGCTTTTATGGATCAATGAGTATTTCTGGATAATATCGGGAGATCACAGAGAATCAGGCCAGCCGATGATAAATCTAACATGGTGTTATGAATTCAACAGAGACCAGAGATACCTGAAGGCGTGTGAAAAAATAATAAAGGAAAACCTGATGGTTCAGGCAAAAAAATATGGCAGGATGATTACTCCAAAACCTTCCTCAATGCCGATTAAACTGGTAAGGTATGGCGATTATGCAAGCTGGGAAGGAATATTCTGGTACTGGAAGATAACAAAAGACAGAAAAGTTAAGGAATTTATGCTGAGCCAGTTAGAGTGGCGGCTTTCAACAGAGTTTATGACTCCTTTTTCCTATCACAGGGTAAGTGACATCAACCCGGCTGCCTATGCGTATTATATGAGCGGAGACAGAAGCTGGTTCGACAGAATATCAAAATTCATAAAGGCATCTTTCAGGTGCGCAAATTGGCCTATTGGCTGGATACATTCAATGTATGCCCTCAAGATTGCTTTTGACCTGAAAATTATCAGCGATGATGATATTATTCCGCAGTAGTCAATCCCTGTACCACAGGTTATGAAACTTTGCGTTTGTTGCATCCTTGAGAAGTTTTATCACACTAAGGATGCCTCTTCTGTCGGATTCAGAGCCAAGGATATGTCTGTAAAGGATACCGCGCCACTTTTTATAATTTTTAAGAAGCGGATGATTGAAAAGTTTTTGAATTTTATCGTCAATTTTTGCATGCTCTGCAAGAAGAGAAAAGCACGCATCGATATTATCGTTTTTCAGCTCATTTTCAATCTTTTTCTCAATCTCTCTTGTCTGCCAGAACAGATGACCGAACTCAAGAAGAACTCTCTGGTCTTTTATTCTCTTTTTTATCTTTTTTGAATCTGCCATTTTAAGCGCAAGATTTATCCTATCAAGGCAACTTCTGTATGTTTGAGTATCAAAAACCTGAAGTATTTCTGGTATGCCCATACCAAATCTCACATTTCTTGCTGAATTTTCAAGGATTTCATAGTACTGGACCATTGGTTCTGCCGCATTGTGGAAAAGCGCTCGACAGTACTCGCCTGCAAGATCTTTCCATGTTGCCTTTTCATCCCACATTGCGCGGCTTGTAACATACATAGATAGGCCATAGGAAGTCCATATGATAGGAGAATTAAACCACTGAGAACCGTATCCTTCAAAACCCTGACTTTTGAGAAACCTGATTGTCCTCATACAGGACTTGCTCACTGGAAAAAGCATACCCATTGATCCAAGCGTGCTGGTAAGATAATCGTAATAATAAAATGGTCCTTTGATATGTTTTCTCCACCTGGCAAAAATCTGTGGATATATTGTGTATTTTTTTGCATCCTTCTCATAGGTTGAAACTGTTGTCTGGCTAAGAGTCCTTCTCAGTTCTTCGTCTGACGGAGGATCATCAAGCGCTCTGTCCCATTTCCTTTCATAGATGCAAAAAATAACCCCGAGATTTTCAGGAAGCTGAAGGTTAAAATCCTCAGGCAGTTCTGTATGACCCGCATAACTGCCAATCTCAATGATCACATCAGGAAATTCTTTTGCAACGGCTCTTGCTATATCAGCAGCAAAAAGAACATAGTTTTTTGTGTACTGAAGCTGCTTTGTTGTTATTCCCTGCCATGGCTCCTCAACATTTCTGCAATTTTCACAAAAGCAGGGGCTCTGACCGTCATTGGGGAAAAATGAGAATCTTTTCACATAGGGGTGTTTTCTGAAAAAATTCAGAAAATAATCAATGAAGATTTTTTTAACATCTGGATGAGTCCAGCATATTCCAAAAGAATCCCTTCCATTTTTCATTTTGTGAAGGGCGTCTGGTTTCTGTTCAGGATTGTATGCAAAATATTCAGGATGTTGATCAAAGTATTTGCTTGGTGGCATAATGGATTCACAGGCATGACCGCCGACATAAAGCCCTGATTCTCCGCGCAACTCAACTGCTTGTTTTGCCCAGAATCTTCCTGTTGTTTCTGAAAGCAACTCCTTTTCGCCCTGAAATTCCGGGCTCTTTTTACCCTCTGGCTTAACTGAATGGCTCATCCCAATCTTTGCGCACCAGTCAATCATCTTCAGATCTTCATCACCAAGCCCAATCATAAATCTTGTTTTCATAAATGGCCTGTGATAATAAAACTCTTCTGAAATATCTACCGTATTCAATTCAGGAATATATTCAATATCCGGCCAGGCAAAAATACAGCCAAGCTGATGAAGAAAATCGTAAACACCCAGAAGCACTCCCCTTTTATCTCCGCCAACAATAAAAAATCTCTGATTGTCCGTAAATCTCATAACTGATTCTGGTTCCATATTTCTGGATTTTTCAAATTCAGCGTGGGTCTTTTCAGCAATGCATATCGCAGGGCCGGATTCTGGAAACCCGCGAAGAATCTGAATTTTTACCCCTGAGATTTTTTTGATGTATTTTTGAAGCTGTTTTGCGCTGAAAACTTCGACAGGAAAGGGTTTTTTGGGAATACAAATGCTGCACAGAGCCAATCCATTTTCAACGATTTTCATAACATCTCCTTTTTCTTCAACAAGGTTGCAAGATAGCCATCTTCAATGTCCAGCATAAGCTTATAAAAGACCTGCTGAAACCTGTTTCCTTTTTTTTCAAATGGCTTTTTTACCTTTCCCATAAGATAGCTTAGAAGCTGAACATTTTCCGCTCCAGCACATATATAATCAAAAATATGTTTCCCTTTGTATATTCCGCCTGTTGCTGAAACAGAACAATTTTGAAAAAGACAATGAACCCTTTCGACCTGCTGCAGGTTCCTGATCCTGAGTTCTTCTCCTCCATGCGCGCAACCAAACTCTTTTTTATAAATTCTGTTGGCAATAACAACACCATCTGCATTGCCAGCAAGGGAAGATTCAACCATTTTTATCTGAAAATCAATTCCGTAGTCAAGGTTCATAATCTTGGGGAAAACAGAGATATCCTTAAAGGATTTTTTCAATATTTCCGGAATTTTTCTGTACCAGCGAAGGATTGTTTTTTGATTCATCAAATGGTCCTGCTCTTTTAAAAAAGGGCAGAAATCAATCTCAAAAAACCTGTAACCGAGATCATAAAGCTTCTCTGTTGTGTAAATCCACTCTTCTTCGATAAAATCCTGATC
>JAMWBX010000039.1 GCA_023818725.1 Candidatus Omnitrophota bacterium | reverse complement strand
CACTCAGGATCAGCAATTGCATGGACATAATGTTCAAAAATCCGAGCCCTTGCGTTCATATTCATGCTGAACTGCTTTTTTTCCTTTGAATCTATGTCAAAAACATACAAAAGTTCTCCTGTTATAGCAACTCCTGTGCCGTATCCTTTTCTTTTTTCCCCACCCCATCTCCATTTATGGTCAGGCGTTAGTTCCTTAAATTTTTTCATCGCATCAAAATATTCCTCTGGAATCTGAAAATCCAGCAATTTTCCCTGATGCAACCATCTTAGATTTACATAATCGGCTATATCAAGTCCGCTCTTTATGTTTTCGGTTGAATGAGACGGCCAGGCATGCCAGATAATTGAATCTCTGCTTACCTCAATTTCTTTTGGAAACAATTGAAAAAGATGTCTCTGCACAATCCCAATTCCAAAATTTTCTCCCATTATTCCAAACCAGTTAAAATAATTTTTGCCATAAATGCTTTCAGCATAGCCAAATGTTCCAAAATAACTCTGAATAACCTTTTCATCTCTGCTGTCTTTTATGTAAAAACTATTCCATCTGTCAGCAAGAAAAAATAAGGAACTGTCCTGCGGGATTTCAAAACCATTTTTCCACCATTCATGGGGAATTGTTACTGGCGTGGCGCCGATATTCTTATAAGAAGATTTTATTCCAAGGTCTCTTATTCTCATACCCTGTTGCATTGTGTCCCAGGTTACAATAAAAGTGCTGTTTACCTGAACTTCAGATTGCCCGCTATAAACTATGAGGCGAATAACAAATTTTCCAGCTTTTTCTCCGTCTTCTGATACAGCCCAACCGTCAGCCCTGATGCTTGTTTTCAAAGGACCCTTTTCTTCCACATAAACTTTTGCCTCTCTGTCAAAACACATCCTGAATATCTTTCCATTTTCTGCCACCCAGTAAGGTCCGTCCTGCGCAGATGCCTGCATAAATAATTCTGTTTCATCAAACCTGCTGTCTCTGTTTCTGTCCACAAAAACCTGATTAAAAAGATGGAAACTCTTTTTTGAAATGTTTATCTTTAAAATTCCGTTTTCCACTTCAATTGTTTGATCGCTTTCATTTATCTTTACCGGATTTGAAAAAACTCCTTCGCTTTTTCCTCCAATCTTGACCACATAATTGCTTGCGCAACCCTGGTTGTAATTTGCCAGAAAATCGAGTCCCATCCATTTTATCGAACCATTTTTGCTCCATTTACTTCGCACTGATGCCTGAACAGGAACCTGTTTTCCATTTTCAAATAATTGCACATTTTCAACACTATCAAGCAAACCATCAGGCAATGGAACGCCTGTTGAGATAGGCACATTCCTGGCATCTCCTATTTCGCCGGTTTCTGTTAGAATCAGTTTTATCTCTTTATCAAAAACCTTTGCATCAGCAGTTTTTTTAATAATTTTTGCGTTTCCTTCTGCAATCTTATTTCTTTTGCTATCAAAAAGCCCTGCGCTTATTGGAAACTCTCCTTCGGGAAACAGACCAATATTGATGTCAAATCCAATATGGTCTGATTTGCTAATTTTTATTTCTTCCTGTTGCATTATTTTTCCATTATTTTCGACCCTGAGTTGCACTGTGTGATTCTTCAGTTTCCCATCAAACAATAATTCAGGCGGGTTGATTACAATGAGACCCTGCCCGTCTCTATCGTTGCTGGTATATATGTACCTGTCGAGATAAACATTAATTGAGACAACAGTTGTTTTTTCTGTTGTTCTTGAAATACACGATGGCTTTTTTACAGGAATTTCTGAGAGATTCTGAATCAAGGAAGCCGCGTTGCAGGCACCCATTGATATAATCAGGAACATCATTATGGTGCGCATTTTTCATCCTTTTTTGAGAAAAAGGCACTGTCTCTATTTATCTGCATTATGTCATTTTATTAAATAACAGTCAATTTTCTGATAAATTCGGACTGATTTTTCATAAATCATAATCCTGAAAAGTTTTCTTGCGTCTAATTTTCGCAATCTGTGTTATCATAAGAAGAAAATTTCAATATAATGATGGAAGACGCTAAAATCGTACTGGATACAAGGCAAAAAAACACGGCAGTTATTCTGCTTGTTTTTTTTCTTTTCTGTGGTTTTTATTATGGCAGAACATTTTTTATTGCAGCCAATTTTTCTATAAGCGTATTTTATCTTGTGACAATACTGTACAAGTTTTTTCTTGTTCTTATTGGCTTTATCCAGAAACAGGAAATCACAATCAGCGAATATGAAATAAAAAATCTATCTGAAGATTCTCTTCCTATCTATACAATTCTTCTGCCTGTCTACAGAGAAACAAACATATTGCCGCAGCTGATTACAGGAATTTCTCAGCTGGATTATCCTTCTGACAGGTGCGATGTGAAACTTCTCGTGGAAGAAACAGATAATGTGATGCAGGAGGCATTAAAAAAAACAAAGCTGCCTGATTTTTTTGAAATAGTCATTGTGCCGGATTCATTCCCAAGGACAAAACCGAAAGCGTGCAACATTGGCCTTTCTAAGGCAAAAGGCGAGTTCCTTGTGATTTATGACGCAGAAGATATCCCTGATGCCGACCAGTTGAAAAAAAGCGTTATCGCCTTCAGAAAAATAAACGATCCCTCTGTCGTTTGCCTTCAGGCAAAACTCAACTACTATAATCCCCGTCAGAATCTTCTCACCAGATGGTTCACCTCTGAATATTCAATGTGGTTTGACCTGTATTTGCCCGGTCTTGACGCACTGAACGCGCCTATTCCGCTTGGCGGAACATCAAATCATTTCAAAACTGATGTTCTCAAAAAAATCGGAGGCTGGGACCCATACAATGTGGCCGAAGATTGTGATCTCGGAATACGACTTTTCAGGGAAGGATACAGAACAAGAGTCCTTGACAGCACAACATGGGAAGAGGCAAACAGCAGACTCAAAAACTGGTTGAGGCAACGATCGCGATGGGTTAAAGGATATATTCAGACATGGTTTGTTCATATGCGCAAACCAGGCCTCCTTTGCAAACAGATGGGAATGATAAATTTTTTTAGTTTCCAGCTAACAGTGGCAGGACTTTTTATTACTCTACTATTTAATCCGATCTACTGGGTCATAACAATTTCATGGCTTATCAGAGCAGAGGAAAAATTCTTATCAGGGTTTTTTTATCCAGGCGCAGATTTGATCACATGGGTGCTTCTTGTCAGCAATGGAATTTTTGTCTTGCTTAATGTAATGGGATGTTTACGTCGCTCATACAGATATCTTATACCTGAGACAATTATAACGCCTGTTTACTGGGTCCTGATAAGCCTTGGAGCATGGAAAGGATTTTTCCAGATTTTTACAAGACCTCATTTCTGGGAAAAAACCGACCACGGATTTTTCTCGGTTTTCAAAACAGGCCGCAGAATTGAAAATCTGTGAAACAATCAATTAGCTTATTTTTGTTCCTGGTTTCAAATCTCTATCAATGGTAAGGACACCAAGCGTACTTCCGTCAAGTCCGGCAAGAAGCATTCCATGGCTTTCAACTCCGCGGATTGTGCGGGGTTGAAGATTGGCAAGGATAATAATGAGTTTTCCTGTAAGTTCTTCTTTCTTATAATAAGGCCTGATGCCGGCAACTATTTTTCTCGTTTCATCTCCAGTATCAACAGTCAGAATATATAACCTGTCTGCATCCGGATGCTCCTGAACATCCATAATTTTCCCGACCCTGATGTCCATCTTCTTGAATTCATCAAAAGAAATGATTTCCATAATCCCTCCGGATATTAGAAACAAGAACGTGTTATCGCTTTATCGTGTCTGCCTGAATCCTGAGCATATCCTTCATTACATTGTAGAGATTTCCTGTATATGTCGGAATCCCGAACATATCGTGAAGCTTTTTATAGTTCTGGTAAATCCTGTCATAAATCAAATAATTAGATTGGTTCGGTTTATAGGTCTGTGGCTTGAAGCGGCAAATTTTCTCCTGAACCTGCTGGACATTTTCAAACCCTGATTTTTCTTTTCCGGCGGCAACAGCGCCAAACATTGCTGCTCCCAGCGCGCATGTTTGTTTTGAAAAAGCAATCTTAAATTCCTTTCCAGTAATGTCAGCATATACCTGCATCAACAGGGAATTTTTCTCAGCAAGCCCGCCGCAGGCGATAATAGAGTCCACCTTTACTCCATACTCACTCAATCGTTCGATAATTACCCTTGCTCCAAAGCCCGTCGCTTCAACGAGCGCCCTGTAAAACTCTTCAGCTCTGGTGTTGAGTGTTAACCCGGCGATAAGCCCTGTCAATTTCTGATCCACCAGCACTGTCCTGTTTCCATTGTGCCAGTCAAGGCAGATAAGACCAGAAGTACCAGGTCTGACATTTCTGGCAAGACGTGTATAGTAGTTAAAAACATCCTTTCTTTTTTCCGGAAGAAAAGTTTTCAGGAACCAGTAGAATATATCTCCAACCGCGGATTGGCCTGCCTCAAGCCCGATAAATCCTGGTACAACTGAATCCTGTACTATCCCGCAAAGACCTGGAATATCAGGTAGATTTTTGTCTTTTGGAAAGATCATAATGTCGCAGGTTGAGGTTCCCATTATTTTAACCAGAACATTTTCTTTTATTCCTGCGCCCACTGCTCCCATATGAGCATCAAACGCACCCACGCTTACAGGTGTTCCTTCTGCAAGACCCAGTTTTTTAGCCCAGTATTTTGTAAGAGTGCCGGCTTTTGTTCCAGCAGGATATGCCCTTTCGTAAAGTTTACTTCTCAAGTTCTTAAAGCCAGTATCGAGCGCTTCAAGAAAATCTTCGTCAGGAAGACCTCCCCAATCTTCATTGTACATTGCTTTATGACCTGCCGCGCATATGCTTCTCAAAACTTTTGCAGGATTATTGCATCCGGTAAGCAACGCTGGAATAAAATCGCAAAGTTCAACAAAGCTTGCGCTTTCCTCAAAAACCTTCCTGTCGCACCTGGCTAGATGAAGGATCTTTGAAAAAAACCACTCTGACGAATACACTCCTCCAATCTTTGAAAGGTACTGTGGTCTGATTTTTCTTGCGAGATTTGTTATTTCCTCAGCTTCGTCGGCGGAAGTGTGATCTTTCCACAACCACGCCATTGCATTTTTGTTGTTTCTGAATTCTCTCCTGAAGGAAAGAGGCATAAGATTTTTATCCACAGGAATTGGAGTGCTTCCTGTGGTATCGACTCCTATTCCAATAACTTCATCAGCTTTTATTGATTTCAATCTCATCTTTCTTGAAAGCTTTTTCCCTGCTTTTATGAGACACACAATGTAATCCGCGGGATTCTGCCGCGCAAGATGCGGGTTTTTCGAATCCACAATAACTCCATCCCTGCCTGATGGGTATTTCTCAACTATCTCAATAACCTCTCTTCCTGTAGAAAGATTGACAAGCAATAGCCTCATTGAGTTTGTCCCGAAATCAAGCCCGGCAACATATTTCCTCACAGTCAACTCCGTTTCTCTGAAATTTTTTAGTGTATTTTAACAAAGGCGTATTAAAAAGTAAAATCACGGATGGAAGAAAAAAATAATTATATGGTAAAATTTCAGGGTGAAAACATTCCATATTCAATGGCATATAACAAATCTTTGCAATCTCAGATGCAGGCATTGCTATCAGGATGCATTCGACGCCTCAGAAGATATATCGTTTCTGCAAACCCAAAAACTTTTTGAAAATTTGAGTTATTTCCTTAAAGAAAATCGCCTGCGTTTGACTGTGGATGTAACAGGTGGGGAACCATTTCTTCACCCGAATTTCTGGAAAATACTTATGTTGCTTGAACAATCTAATGTTGTTGAAAAATTTGGTATCATCACCAACGGAACATTGTTGAGCAATGAAACCATAAAAAAGCTAAATTCATTTAAAAAGCTGAAAACAATTAAGATTTCTTGCGAGGGAGTTGAAAAAGAATCATACCAGTTTATAAGAAGGTTGCCTTATGAAAAATTCCTTAATTCGCTGGAGAAGCTTTCTCTGTTCAGCGAAGAAAAGCTTTTGATGTTTACAATAATGCAGATCAATGCAACGCAAATTCCTTTGCTTTTTGAAATGGTCAATCGATATAACCTTGATGGTTTTATCGTTGAAAGATTTTTCCCGCTTGGCACAGGAAAACAGTTTAAAAATTTTGTCGTTTCAAAAGAAACATGGGCAGATTCAGTAAGAAAACTTCTTGTTCTTTGCGAAATTGAGAATGACCTTCGACCTGTCGCGCAATACAGAGGATTTAAAGTTTTAAGGAAGAAAAATAACTGGAGAATTTTCGGCGCTGTTTGCATTGTGGGGAAAAATGGATGCGCAATTATGCCGGATGGTTCTGTTTTTCCCTGCAGAAGGTTTGTTTTCAACATGGGAAATGCGGTTACAGAAATATTTGAAAAAATATGGGAAAAGAACCCATGCAAAAATATCAAAAGAAAGAAGCTCAAAGGACTTTGCGGCATATGCAAGATAAGAAACTGCTATGGTTGTAGGGCTCTTGCATACTGCCTGTCAGGCGATTATCTCGCTCAGGACCCGTTGTGCTTTCTAGAACCTGATTTGAACCGTTTTATTGATTCCTGCATCTAAAGGAAACATAACAAAGGAGGAATGATGAAGGTTTTAAATAGTGAGAATTTCGACGCTGTGATTGGCGAAAACTCCGTGGTTTTTGTGGATTTTTATGCGGATTGGTGCGGTCCATGCAGAATGATGGCTCCTGTTGTTGAAGAGATTGCTAAAGAACTTGAAGGGAAGGTTGTTGTAGCAAAACTTAATGTTGATGAAAACCCTGAAATAGCGGCAAGATTTCAGATTTTCTCAATACCTACATTCATAATCTTTAAAGGTGGAAAGCTACAGGACAAAATTATCGGAGCTGTTGGAAAAGCCCGCCTTATTGAGAAAATTACCCAACAGTTGACAGAATAAGACACGGAAGGTATAATTGCCCCGAGGAGACTATGGGTAGAAGGAAAATACTGGTCGACAGGGAAATACAATTCAAAATAGTTATTTACGTACTTGCCTTTATGGTTCTTACAAGTATTTTTGTCAGCCTTATTACATTTAATAGTGTATGGTCTCTTCTTATCAACCACCTTGTCTCTGCCAATGAAAAAAACCTGACACAAATTTTTACACTCACATTCAAAACATTTGCACTCCGCATCACGCTGATAACAGTATTTCTTGCAATTTTGGCAGGACTGGGAATGCTCCTTGTTTCACACCGAATAGCAGGACCTGTCTATCGAATAATTCAGGTCATAAAAGAATTGCGGGAAGGAAAGAGCCCTTCGTTTAATTTGAGGAAAGGGGATACCCTCAGTAATTTAATGGAAGAAATAAGGAACTTTGGAACAACGCATATAAGTCTTGTTAATGCAAGTAAAAGAGTTCTTGAAATATGGAACAGAACCCAGGTCCAGGATATCAGCTTGAATGTGGCGCTCAGAGAACTTGAAGAATGTTTCGAAAAAAAACATGTAGATAAACAGGTTATAGAAAGCAAAAAAGGAGGAAACAATGAAAAAGGGATTTAGTCTAATAGAGGTGTTGATTATTTCATTTATAGCTGTGTCACTAATAGCCATGGTTTTCGGAATTGTTTTAAGATCAAGGGCGCTTTCGAAATCAATGGTCTGTTTGAATAATCTTCGACAGATTTCAATTGCTATCGAAGCTTACCAGGCTGACTGGAAATCAAGTCCAAATCAACTTTATGTCCTGTTCCCAAACTACATTAAGGACAAATATTCTTTCAAATGTCCTGAAGATAAATTGGTCACCAGTTCAGATCTTCCCCAGGTCAATAGCTATGGAAACTTCTATGTTAATCGTTCTTTCAACGACGAAGACGTCCAGAAGCTTTATCTTTTTTGTCCGAGGCATTTCAATGGAACAAAAGCGACCGGAGCATTCCTGTCTTATTCAGCAAATGTTATGCAGACCAATAAAGTTACGAGAAATGGCGCCAGTATTATGCCAGGGGAAGTATATACCGGTGGCACCTTTAATTTTGCAGATGGAACAGTAGTTACAGCAGATCCGAATTTGAAGGTCGGACTGGTCGGTTCTTTCATAGCGCCTGATGACAAACATTACAGCATCATATTTATTCCTGAGGATTCAAACGGTTCTCTTACTGTCGACCATCAGGGTGATTCAAGGTTTGAAGTTG
>JAMWBX010000038.1:4416-8368 GCA_023818725.1 Candidatus Omnitrophota bacterium | reverse complement strand
AAAAAAGACCGCGGAGCAAAAGAACCAGAGAACAGGTTCACAACAACATAAGGATATAGCTCATCCTATAAACACTCAATTCCGGGATTATCTCCAGAAGAAGATTATTGAGCAGTATAATCAACAAAAACAAAGCAACACCACCGGAAAAGAGAACACAGGAAACTAAACAAGAAATCTTGCCCGGTGGTGTAATGGTAACACACCGGCCTTTGGAGCCGTGGTTCGAGGTTCAAGTCCTCGCCGGGCAGCTTTTTTAAAAATGATCGTTCAAACAGCTGCAATAATACTTGCTGCCGGTTATGGCAAAAGGCTTGGAGGAGAGAATCAGAAAACACTCATCAGAATACTAGGCAAACCCATGCTGTGCCATCTTATCGGCACTTTGAAGTACTGTAATATTTCAAAAATCATAGTTGTGATCGGCTTTCAGAAAGAAAAGGTAATCGAAGAATTAAAAGATGAAGATGTAACCTTTGCTGAACAGACCCAGCTTCTGGGTACAGGACACGCAGTAATGATGACTGAAGGTGTCCTTTCAAATTTTTCAGGCAATGTGTTAGTTCTGTATGGTGATGTTCCTTTTTTGAGAGCCGAGACAATAAAGGCACTACGGCAAACCCACAAAAACACTCTTGCCGATTGTACAATTCTTACTGCAATAGTTAATAATCCGGATGGATATGGCAGGATAATAAGAAATAAATCAGGGGAAATTATAAGGATTGTTGAACATATTAACGCAAACGACCAAGAGAAACAAATCAAGGAAATCAATGCTGGCGTTTATATCTTTGTAAAAGGTGCGCTTTTCGAAGCCCTTGGAAGGATAAAACCAGACCCGGTAAAAAGAGAATACTACCTGACCGATGTTATAGCAGATTTCATAGCTAATGGAAGAAAAGTAGTATCATGGACAACCCCTACCCCAGAAGAAACAATTGGAATAAACACTCCAGAAGATCTAAAAAAAGCTGAACAATATCTCTTAAGCCGGAGGATAAAAATATGAATAATTGTTTGATTTTTACCGGTAACGCGAACAAGCCCCTAGCAGAAAAGATATGTAAATTTCTTGAAAGACCTCTTGGACGAATTGAAGTTTCAAGATTCAATGATGGCGAGATATCTGTTAAGATTGAGGAAAACGTGCGAGGAAAGGACGTTTTCATCATTCAGCCTACGTGCTCACCGGTTAATGAAAATATAATGGAACTTCTTGTTATGCTCGACGCCTTCAGAAGAGCATCTCCACGAAGAATAACGGCCGTTATACCCTATTATGGTTATGCCCGTCAGGACAGGAAAGACAGGCCAAGAGTTCCAATCACTGCAAAACTTGTTGCAAATCTTTTGGTGGCTGCGGGTGCTCAGAGAATACTTACCATGGACCTGCACGCGCCGCAAATTCAGGGTTTTTTTGATATACCTGTTGACCATCTTTTTGCTGCGCCTGTCATCATTAGCTATCTAAGAACCAGGAGTTTAAAAAACCCTGTAACAGTAGCACCAGATGTTGGAAGCGTCAAGATGGCAAGGGCATTTGCAAAAACGATCAACTCTCCTCTTGTGATAGTTGATAAAAGAAGAGATGGACCTGATTCAGTCGAAGCTACCCATCTTATCGGCGAAGTAGATGGATGTGAAGCTATTATTGTTGATGACCTTATCTCAACAGGAAACACAGTTATAGAGGCAACCCGTGTTCTTCTTGAAAAAGGTGCCAAAAAGGTACTGGCTAGTTGCACTCATCCGGTTCTTGCAGAGAATGCAGCGTCTAAACTTGCTAATTCAGGTCTCTCAGAGATTATTATTACCGATACAATTCCTCATTCGCATCTACCTGAGAAATTCACGGTCCTTTCGGTTGCGGAACTGCTCGGGGAGGCCATCAGACGAATACACGAAGAAACCTCTGTGAGCTCTCTTTTTATTTAGGAATTAGCCCATGGTGGGTTTTTTCCTGTGATTGGCTCTTTTTGACCGCCATCTGAGTTTTCTTTTCTTTCTTCTCATTTTTCCTTCTTTCCTTAAGCAGGTGTTCAGGTTTGTATTATTATACAGCAAATCATGTTCACCGGTCAATTTAGAAAGAATTTCCAACTTTTCATTTCTTCAGTTATAATTCTTTTGTAATCAAAAGGAGGTAATATTGAAGTATCTTATCACAGGGGGAGCGGGATTCATCGGGTCACACCTTGTTGATGCGCTCATTTCGGACCCTGATAATGATATAACAGTTATTGATGACCTTTCAACTGGCTCAATTGAAAACATAATTCATCATCTGAAAAACAAAAGATTTCACCTTTTCATTGATAGCATCCTGAATAAATACATTGTTGAACAATTATGTTCTCAGGTGGATTTCATTTTTCACCTGGCGGCTGCCGTGGGAGTAAAAACTGTTTTAGAAAAACCCCTTGGATCGATTGAAATAAACATCCAAGGATCAAAAAATGTATTCCAGGCGGCTTCAAGATACCACAAGCATGTTCTTTTTACCTCAACCTCAGAGATTTATGGGAAAAATGAGAAAGTCCCTTTTAGCGAAGAGGATGATATCATCATTGGAAGTCCATCAAGAAAAAGATGGGGATACGCATGCAGTAAAGCCCTTGATGAGTTTCTCGGGCTTGCTTTCGCAGAAGAAATGAATTTGAATATCATAATTGTGCGGCTGTTCAACACTGTGGGACCCAGACAATCAGAAAGGTATGGCATGGTTCTTCCCCGATTTATAAAACAGGCATTAGCAAATGAACCAATAACTATTTTTGGGAAAGGTACTCAAACAAGATGTTTCACCCATGTTAAGGATGCTGTAACAGCCATCTTAAAATTGTCATTTTTGCCTAAAGCAAACCGTCAGGTTATTAATGTTGGAAGCACTGAGGAAATTTCCGTTCTGAACCTTGCTCAACTTGTTAAGAAAATTGCAAAAAGCAACTCAGAGATCATCTTTGTGAAGCCTGATACAGTTTACGGAAGTGGATTTGAAGACATGAACAGAAGAGTGCCAGATATCACAAAACTGAAAAAACTAACAGGATTTGTGCCGTCAATTACAATTGATCATATAGTTAAAGATACCATGGAATATATTATTAGCCATTCAGGATGAGACATAGAAAAATTATCATCGTTGCCATACTTTGCATAGGGTTTGCTTTGAGAATATCCGCCCTGATTCAATTGTCATCAACAGCACTCTACAATCCTGTTTTGATGGATAAACATGACCAGAAAACTTTCCACTTATGGGCTAAATCAATCATAAAGCATCCTTTCTATGTTGATGGTGAAGCTTTCTATATGGCTCCCCTTTATGCATATTTTCTCGCCATTATGTATGCTATTTCTGGTGGAAGTATTTTTTTTTCAGGTTTTATCCAGGGGTTGCTTGATACTCTTGTAATATTTTTTATCTACCTGATCGGAAGGAAGATTAAAGACGAGGATACCGGCATTATTGCTGCTTTTCTCTATGCTTTCTACCAGACAGCAATTTTGTACTCCATCACGATACTGAGCGACGGATTTATTGTCTTTTTAAACATTCTCTTTATTTTTGTTCTTTACAGGGCTGTGGAAACAAAAAAAAGGATTTTTTGGTTTTTAAGCGGAATTGTTCTGGGTTTTGCTGCGCTTGCAAAGCCAACGATTATTGCGTTTATTCCTTTTATCATCACCGGACTGTGGTTATGGCCTGAAAACAAGCTCATTATTCCATTAGAGAAAAAAAACAAAGCACAGCATCTTTTTAAGGTGCTTGTACTTGGAGCTATTGGTTGCGTCATTGTAATACTACCTGTAACATTGAGAAACCTAGCCGTAAGCGGAAAATTTGTACTAATATGCACAAATGGTCCTGTGAACTGGCAGATTGGAAACAGCTCTGATTCTGTGGGACTTTTTTGTTATCCAAAAGGAGACCTCTTACATCCGCTGC
>JAMWBX010000038.1:0-4406 GCA_023818725.1 Candidatus Omnitrophota bacterium | reverse complement strand
AATTTGATGTCTGGAAATTAACCTTCAAGAAGTTTCTTCTTTTCTTTAACAGTTACGAATGGCCACAGAACCTCAGCATTTATATCGCCAGAGAAATCATCCCGATTTTGAAATTCGCATTTGTCAGGTTCGGGCTGATTGTCTCCCTGGGAATATTGGGCATTTTTCTTGCAGCGAGAAGTAAAAAAAATTTCCTTCTAGTTTCATTTACAATCGTTCAGATCATGTGGGTTATTATGTTTTTCATCACCGACCGGTACAGACTACCTGCCGTGGCTTGTTTGACAGTTACAGCAGGGTTTCTTATAAAACAGGCGATATATGAAATTAAAGAAAAAAAATTCCTACGTCCGGCAGGCTGGTTTATTCTGGCAGGACTGTGGGTATATTTATTTGGATGGAAACCCGATCAGTCGCTCATTGATATGTACTGGAGGATATTCGCAAAACTCAGCAAAGCAAATATTGTGTATAATTTGCAGATAAAAAATAATAACCTTGCTGAAAAGATAGCAAAGGATTATGAAAAACTCCTTCCTCAGGATCCTGACAGTCATTTCTTTCTTGCATGCGTGTATGCACAAAAGGGCAATATGAATGATGCAGAAAAGGAACTTGTCAAAACTCTTAAGTTGAAACCCGACCACCATTATGCAAGAGAATTTCTCGATGAAATAAAAAACCGCCCTTCAAATTGACATACCTATGGAGTATAATATCCTGTAATTTCTAATGTAAAAAGGAGAAAAAATGAAGTGGACCAGTTCTTTTATTTTTACTTCAAGAAAACCACCGGCTGATGCTGAAACAGTAAGTCAAAAATTGATGCATCAGGCAGGTATGATAGACAAGCTTATTTCTGGCGTTTATTCCTACCTTCCTCTGGGTTTAAGGGTGCTAAAGAAGGTCTCTGACATCATAAGGGAAGAAATGAATAAGGCAGGAGCCATTGAAATTCTGATGCCGGGTCTCCAACCTGCATCTTTATGGAAGAAATCAAAGAGATTTGAGAAAATGGGAAAAGACATGATTGTCTTCAAGGACCGACATAATCGCGAAATGCTTCTTGGACCAACCCATGAGGAAGTTGTTTCCGACATTGTGAAAAAGTATCTGAAAAGCTGGAAAAACCTGCCTGTTATGCTTTATCAAATTCAAACAAAATTCCGGGATGAAATAAGACCTAGATTTGGCATTATTCGATCAAGGGAGTTTCTTATGAAAGATTGCTATAGTTTTGACAGAACAGATCAGGAATCAGAACAATCCTATTTCAAAATGAAAGAAGCCTATCTTAAAATTTTTGAAAGATGCGGATTGAGTGTCACGATACAAACAGCAGATTCAGGCGTTATAGGCGGAAAATTTTCAGAAGAATTTGTTGCTGCAGGAGATTGCGCAGAGCTTGAAATAGGTCACATCTTCAAGCTCGGCACAGATTATTCAGAAAAATTGAATGTGGTTTACGTTGATAACGATGGAAGTGAAAAACCTGTTGTGATGGGCTGTTATGGAATTGGGGTCAGCAGGGTTGTTGCCGCAATCATAGAAGGAAACTATGATGAAAAAGGTATCATTTGGCCTGTTTCTGTTGCACCTTTTACTGCGATAATCCTACCTTTGAATATGTCAGATAACAATACCGTTGAAATCGCAAACAAAATGCACGATGAACTTCAATCAGCAAAGCTTGATATTCTTCTTGATGACAGGGAAGAGTCTGCTGGAGTTAAATTTGCTGACGCAGACCTTATTGGAATTCCTTACAGAATTATTCTTGGAAGAAAAATTGCTGAAGGAAAAGTTGAAATAGTTGAAAGAAAAACAAAAAGATCCCATGATGTCGGGATAGAAAATGTAAGACAGTTTTTTTATTCTGTTCTAAGAAATCATGCATGAGAAATATCCTGTGCATAATTAAATTGGGATTGAAGCCTTCCGGGGATAAAATCAAGATATTTTTAATAGCCGCCTGTTCAACTTTATTTCTGACAAAGGGCTTTGAATACACAGCTTCAAAAAAAGATGAACAGCTTTTGATATCGCTGATGGCAATAATTGTAATCGAAAATTTTCTTACATGTGGTGTCTATGGTTCTTTAAAAAAAGCACTTTCTGCACAAACATTCACACATCATATCTTCTTTTCTAGTGCAATTAGATTTTTTATCAGGTTCCTTTTAATAAAGATGTTTTTTATCTTTTTTCTAATTTTCTTTGCCGGGTTGCTTTTCATGGTCGCAGAAGTAACAGCAAAACTTCCGTTGCATTTAACAGCAGTCATAGTGCTTCTGTGGCTGATGTGGCTTACAGTTCCGGCGTTTTATTTTGTTTTGTCCCTTTTTGCTCCAATAGTTCTATTCAGCCAGGATACAGAAATATTTCAGTCAATCAAACTCGGAATAATCTCGGCAAGAAAATTTCTTGACAAATTGGTGGTGATAGCCTTTTTCTATTTCTTATCCATTGGATTACTTGTATTTTTTCCGGAAAAAGCTTATAATTCAATTTCAAACACGTGGATGATTTATAAAAGCATTGTCGCAAGTTTTTTGGAAGTAGGATTTATTAGTTCCTTGCTCTTATTCTATGAAAAGGAGTGTAACGATGAAAGAAGTATTTGAAATTAGATGGCATGGACGTGGAGGTCAGGGAGCAAAAACCGCTGCATTACTTTTCGGGGATGCCGCTTGTTCAACAGGAAAATATATACAGGCATTTCCAGAATATGGACCTGAAAGAATGGGAGCTCCAGTGGTTTCATTCAACAGGATAAGCTCAAAACCCATAAAGACACACGGACCCATTTCAAATCCGGATGTTGTTGTTGTGCTGGATGCGTCCCTTATTGACCAGGTTGACGTCATATCTGGTCTGGACCCTCAAAAGGGAATCATTCTTATCAATTCTTCAAAAGAGCCTGAGGAGTTTTCAAAAAAATTTAACTTTAAAGGGCAGGTATGTACTGTTGATGCATCAAAAATATCCATTGAAACTATCGGAAGGGAGATTCCTAATACCCCGATGATGGGTGCACTGATTAAGATTACAGGGATTCTGGACATAAAGGCTGTTTTGGAAGATGTAAAAAATAAACTTGAGCTCAAGTTTAGAAACAGGCCAGAAGTTATAGAGGGAAACTTAAAAGCAATACAACAAGCATATAATCAGGTGAAAACACTGCATTAGGGGGGAATCGTGGAAGAAAAAAAATTGTCCTGGAAAGAACTTCCGGAATGCGATATTGCTGAAGCAGGCACATCAAAGAACTTCAAGACAGGAAACTGGAGAAGCGTAAGACCTGTCCATATTCCAGAAAAATGCATCCATTGTCTCATCTGCTGGATTTACTGCCCGGATAGCGCGGTAAAAACAAGGGATGGGAAATTTCTCGAGTTTGATTATGATTATTGCAAGGGATGTGGAATATGTGCTTATGAATGTCCCAAAGACGCCATAGTAATGGAACCTGAGCAGAAATGAAGAAAACAAAACTTATTTTCTGGCTGATAGGGATTCTTATCCTCTCGGGGTGGATTGCTTTTTTTATCCAGTACGTTAATTCTATAAAAAAGATTGCTCAACTTCAATCCCGCGTTCAGCAGCTTGATTCGCAGATTAAATCGATCGGCGGGCTTACAAAAAATCTCGACCAGGTAATTGCTGAAATTGACAGAATGATTTCTGAATTTGAGAAACTTAAAGAAAGCCTGAGTCAGGCACGCGAGAAAATCGAAAAAGTAAGCAAAACGGATTAGGTTAAATTCTTTTTCTTATTTCATTAACTGCGATCGCTCCATCATTCACAGCAGAAACAATCTGTTTCAAAGAACCGCTTCTTATATCCCCGCAGGCATAAATGCCACTTACAGAACTCTGAAGACTGGCGTCTGTTTTCACAAAACCTGAAGTATCAAGAACCACATCCGAAGGCAAAAAATCAAATGATGGCTTGAAGCCCGCAAAAATGAAAACCCCGTCTATCTCAATCTCAATGATCCCTGTTTCTGTTTGAACAACAATAGAAGTGACATAATTTTCTCCCCTTATCTCTAAAGGTATCGCTTTAATTATAGAAATACCGTTGATTTCCTTTACTGGAGATCCCGGCTTGCGCAGCCATACAACAGAGGAAAAACCTTTCAGAAAATTTATATCAGCTTCTACATGCCTACCCTCACCAACCACTGCGACCTTTTTATTTTTGAAAAACATACCGTCGCATATTGCACAGTATGAAACACCCTTTCCAAAAAACTCATCTTCTCCTTTAATTCCAAGCTTTGTCGGTACCGATCCTGAAGCAACGATCACAAAGTTGACCTCAAAAGTCTTTTCTCCGGCATAAACCATGAAAGATCCTTTTTTCTTTTCAACTTTTTGCACATTCTCGAAAACAAAATTTA
>JAMWBX010000037.1 GCA_023818725.1 Candidatus Omnitrophota bacterium | reverse complement strand
ACTGTATTGGAACATTTGCCACAGCATCTGGAAGGATTGTATCAGGAATGTTTTCTTCTGACATTGGCAAGCTCATCGCCATTATTATGGTCAATAGCTTTGTCCTGACAACGCTTGATACTGCCACAAGAATAACCAGATATATTACAGCTGAAATGTTCGGACAATCTCTTAAAATAAGAATCTTCAACAATAGATTTTTTGCAACCTTCTGTGTTATTGCTTTTGCTGCGTACCTTGCCTATGGCGCGTGGGAAAAGATCTGGCCGGTTTTTGGCGCCTCAAATCAGCTTACGGCAGGGCTGGTGCTGTTTGTTTGCGGTTGTTTTTTGTTGACAAAAAAGAAGAATTCACTGTCATGTCTTATTCCTGCTATCGTAATGCTTGTTATAACCATCTTCGCTTTGGTTTACCAGGCAATTGTATTTTATAAGAGCAGAAGCCTGCTTCTTGGAAATATCAGCGTTGTCCTCATCATTCTTTCATTTTTTATCATCGTCGAAGGTATCACAAGAATCAAGGCATTGCGGAGAAACACCTGATTTTATTCCCATTCTATTGTTGCGGGGGGCTTGGAAGTGATATCGTAAACCACCCGATTTACTGTTTTTACCTCGTTTACAATACGGCTTGATATTTTTTCAAGAACCTTCAAAGGAATTCTTGCCCAGTCAGCGGTCATTGCGTCAACGCTTGTAACCGCCCTCAGGGCAACAACATACTGATATGTTCGCTGGTCTCCCATCACGCCAACGCTCCTAACAGGAAGCAGTACCGCGAAAGCCTGCCATCTTTTATTGTAGAGGTTGGCTTTTCTGAGCTCATCAATGTAAATTGCGTCAACTTCCCTCAATATTTCAATCTTTTCCCTATCAATTTCACCGATGATTCTCACTGCGAGACCCGGACCAGGGAACGGATGTCTTTGAATAAGATTGGAAGGCAAACCGATTGCTTTTGCTATTTTTCGCACCTCGTCCTTAAAAAGGTATCTGAATGGTTCAACAAGTTTCAGGTTCATTTTTTCAGGAAGCCCGCCAACATTGTGGTGTGTTTTTATTCTTGATGTAGGACCGCCAAAAACACTGACGCTTTCTATGACATCAGGATACAGAGTTCCCTGAGCAAGAAAATCGGCCCCAAATTCTTTTGCTTCTTTTTCAAAAACCTTGATAAATGTCTCGCCGATGATTTTTCTTTTCATTTCTGGGTCAGCAACTCCTTTCAGTTTGTTGAGAAAAATTTCAGAAGCATCAACATACTTCATATTCACCATTGAGCCGAGCGCATTTTTCACTTCAACTTCCTCATTTTTCCTTAAAAGGCCATGGTTAACAAACACTGAGAGAGAATTATCTCCTGCAACCTGGTGGAGCAACACAGCAAGGGTTGAAGAATCAACTCCGCCGCTTAAGGCGCAGATAATTTTCCCATTGTTAATTTTTGACTTTATCTCATTTTTCGCCATATCAACCATTGAAGATGGCGTCCAGTCAGTACCGAGAGCGCAAACCTTAAAAAGAAAGTTTTTCAAAATTGTCTTTCCTTTTTCTGTATGCAAAACCTCAGGATGAAATTGAAGGCCATAGATTGTTCCATCGTTCTTTTTAATCGCTGCTATATCGCAGTTTTCTGTCCTTCCAATAATTTTGAATCCATCAGGCAAACGGGTAACCTGGTCATAGTGACTCATCCACACGACTGTGCTTTGTGGCACATCCTCAAATATGATGTCTTTTTCAGGATAGAAAACTGTTTTTCCATATTCCCGCACTTTGCCCCTTTCAACCTTTCCACCAAAAAATTTTGCAATTACCTGCATGCCAAAACAGATACCGAGAATTTTAAACTGGCCCCTGAAAATTTCATTATCAGGCACAAAAGAAAGTTCTGATTCTGTAATATGTCCTGGTCCACCAGAAAGGATAATAACCCTGACATTTTTTTCTTTCAGGTTTGAAGCAGGCACATTGTATGGATATATTTCACAGTATATTTTTAGTTCTCTCACTCTGCGAGCAATTAATTGAGTGTATTGTGAACCAAAATCAAGAATCGCAACCATTTTTTCTCCTGCTGAAATTCTGGCTACAGGTGCTGCTTTCGTATGCCTCAGAACGCCTGTCCGCCTTAAATGTTCATGATTTCAATAGATTTTAACAAACTATCTTAAATGGCTGGCTACTGTTTAATGTTATCACTTTTTCCTTTTTGTGGCAACTTGACCTTTTTATCGGGATGATATAAAGTTAGTAAACTAAACAGGGGGAAATATGTTGAGAGTTGGAATAATTGGATTTGGATTGCGGGTTTCACATATGGCGGCAGCGATGAAGGTTTTTTCGATTCCTTATAAGATTGCAGCGATTGCTGATCCTGCCTGGCCGGAGATTAAAAAAGCAGTAGAAGAAAAAACTCAGGAAACGTTTTTAAGAAGAAAAATAGACCTTGAGTTGATGCAGGACACAAAATACTTTTCTTCTGCGGATGAAATGCTTGACAGTGTTGAACTTGATGGAGTGATGGTTGGAACAAGATGTTACCTTCATACTGAGATGGCATGCAAGGTGGCGAAAAGAAACTTGCCGCTGTTTCTTGAAAAGCCGGTCGCGATTACATTTGAGCAGTTGAAAACCCTTGATAAAACGTTTCAGAATGTTACCGCTCCAGTAGTTGTTTCTTTCCCTCTGAGGCTTTCTTCTATGGCGATGAAGGTAAGACAGATTATTGAGTCAGGAAGAATTGGAGAAATTGAACATGTTGTTGCATGGAACGATGTGCCATATGGCTCTGTTTATTTCAATAACTGGTACAGAAACTATAATGAGGTTGGTGGACTTTTCCTGCAAAAAGCAACGCACGATTTTGATTACATCTTTTTTCTTACAGGCAGAAAACCGAAGATGATCGCTGCAATGAATTCTCAGAGGATATATGGAAAAAGAGACAAACCATTTGAACTTTTGTGCAGGGATTGCGATGAAAAAATGGAGTGCATTGAAAGTCCTTTCAACCTGTTTTACAAAAGGTTCAAAGGGGATAAGGTTGACTGGAACAACTGGCAGAAGTGTATGTTTTCAAAAGATATTAAAAACGAGGATAGCGGAAATGCCCTGATTGAGCTGGATAATGGAGTTCAGGTTAGTTACAGCCAGAATTTCTTTGTAAGGAACCAGGCAGTTGGAAGAAGGGGCGCCAGATTGTATGGATACAAAGGCACAATTGATTTTGACTGGTACAGGAAAACTATTATTGTTTATGATCATATTATGCCCACAACCGAAACAATTGAATTTGGTGGAGACCTGCCGCACTTCGGAGGCGACAGAGAACTTGCTTATGATTTTCTTTTGGCGATGAAGGAAAAAAGGCCTTCAAGGTCTCCGATAGAAGCAGGAATAATCAGCGCTCTTACATGTTTGTGGGCAAGAGAATCTGCTGAGAAAAAGAAGTTTTTTGAGGTGAAAATGCCTTGACCTCCAGACAGAGAATACTGAAAGCCCTGAAACACAAAGAAACAGATAGGATTCCTGTGGACCTTGGAGCAATGGACTCAACAGGAATTACAGCTGTTGCATACAATAGGTTAAAAAAATATCTCGGAATAGAATCTGGCAGAACAAGGGTTTTTGACGCTTTTCAGCAGGTTTGTGTCGTTGAAGAAAGTATTCTTAAGATAGTAAATGCTGATGTTTTACCGGTTTTTCCTGAACCAGCCAGATGGAAACCAGCAGTTCTTCCAGATGGCTCTTTTTGCGAAATACCGGAAAGATGGAATCCAGCCAGGCAGGCAGATGGTTCAGAAAATGTGTTCGACGAAGAGGGAAGGATTATTGCAAAAAGACCGGCAAACTCGTGGTATTTCGAACCTGTTTTTTTTCCTCTTGCTAATGCAACAACAGTAAAGGAGATTGAATCAAAAAAAGAGATTTTTGAAAACTTTGACTGGCCTTTCTATGTAGATGAAACAATTGAGCAGCTCGGAGAAAGGGCAAAGCATCTTTATCAGACCACTGATTATGCATTGATGGGGAATTTTGCTGTTCATATTTTTGCAGGAGGCCAGCTTCTCAGAGGATTTGAGCGGTTTATGATGGACCTTATCCTTGAACAAAAAATTGCACAGTGTATTGTTGATAACCTTGCTGAAACATACATAAGAAGGTTTGAAAAGTATTCAAGGTATGTTGGCCCTTATGTTCAGATTGTAAATGTTAATGATGATCTCGGTACCCAGGATGGACTTCAGATTTCACCAGAACTTTACAGGAAACTTGTAAAACCTTATCATCAAAAACTTTTCCAGTATATCAAGAAAAATTTCGACGGCTATCTATTTTTACATTCTGACGGCTCAATCTATGAAATCATACCGGACCTAATTGAAATTGGCGTGGATATCATTAATCCTGTGCAGTTCACAGCGAAAAATATGGAACTTGAAAAGCTGAAAAAAGCATTTGGAAAAGATATAACATTCTGGGCAGGAGGATGCGACACGCAAAATATTCTTCCATATGCAAGTCCATCAAAGGTGAGAGAGCATGTGAAAAGGTGCGTTGAAACTCTTGCTCCGGAAGGTGGTTTTGTTTTCTGCCAGGTTCACAACATTCAGCCTGATGTGCCTGCACAAAATATTATGGCAATGTATGAGGCTGTGAGAGAATGTCACTCATAATGCGGCTCAAAATTTTCATCAAGAATTACAGGTTTTCCATTTTTGACCATGCTCATTTTCCCTGCTTCAATCACAGATGTCGCGATGATCGCCTGATTGGGTAGGGGCCGTGTTTTTTCAAACGCTGAAATCATCTGTTTTCTTTTTTCAAGCGCTTGTTTCTCGTCAAGAGATGAGGTTGCTTCAATAATTTCAATGCAGTCATCTATTGCCTGAACGATACTGCTGGCTCCGTAGCCAAGATAGAGGTCAATTTCAGGATTGTTCCAGTCAATGTATGGCTTGAAAAAGTAAGGGTTAAATAACTCATAGCCTGATTTTGTTGTGGAAAAATTGGAATTTCTGTTTGCATTGTCTGCTCTGAATTCTCCCTGTGTGCAGGTCATTTGAAAACCCTGATTTGAAAGACAGGGATTTCCATCAGGCAGAATCCATGAAGTTTGAAGATATTGAACCGATCCATTGCTCCATCTGATGAATGCCTGGCAGGCATCATAGGCATTGATACCAAGTGAAACAAGTAGTTTTTTCTGTCCTGTCGCAATGACTTTTTTCGGAACAAGCCCTGTGATGAATTGGAACATATCAATATAATGTGTTCCAAGGTATTCAAGAGGACTGCTCCTTTCACACCAGTTTCTAAAATATTTTAGTGGTATTTCTCTCTTTTGCTCATGCCATGCATGGCAGCACAGAACCTCTCCCATTTCTCCTCTTTTGTATTTGTACCTTGCTGCCATAAGCGACATATCATGCCTTTTGTGATAGTCAGTAAAAACATAGACTGCTTTTTCTCTTGATGCCTGCAGTATTGTTTTTGCGTCTTTAACTGTCAGGCACAGGGGCTTCTGGACGATAACATGAAACTGGTGTTCAATGGCTGTCAGAGTCATTTCCGAATGCAGGTCATCAGGCGTGGCTATTATTACGATTGAAGGTTTCTCCTGGTTTTCCAAAAGTTCCTTCCATGCATCCGGATCTTCTTCCTTTTTTTCTGGATACCCTTTTATATTTGCTTCAGGGAAAATCTGCATTAATTCATCAATGGTTTTTTTTCTTCTTGTCGCCACTGAAATTGAAGAGATTTTTCCTTTTCTTTTTTCCTGAACCAAAACAGGCATTATCACCTGTTTTGTAATCATACCGCCGCCGATAATTGCAACACTGACTTTGTTCATTTTTGATTTCTGGTTTGAATCTTGATCGCTGTTATTGAATGCGCAGGAAAGTTCCATTGCAGATTTTCAGTTTTTACTTTTTCCTGGTATTGCTCCATCTTTATCCTCTCATTATCATAGTCGTTTATGGCATCAACATCAGGACCATTGACAACAAACGCGTCAGCATAATTTTTAATTTTGATATTGTGCAGTTCAATTTTGCAGTTAATATCTTTTTCAGGGTGTCTGTTAACCGTAATGACGCATAACTGCCCGGATTTTGTGTCGTATGTCGAAGAGACATCGAGATATGGCAGATTATGAATCAGTGGGATTTTGCTTTCATCCATCTGAAAATTGTCTTTTTTCACATCAAATGTTGGCCAAGGGAAATAACGGTAATCCCTGCATGAAAAACTCTCACAAAAAACATCAGGAGCAAGCACCATATCGCCGGTAAGATTTGAAAACAGCATAAAAGGATAGTAAATGGTTTGCCTTACAAGCCCATCCTGTTTTGTTCTGAGTAGTCCAAGGCAGTTCACAAGCATTGATTGGTGTGTGAATTCGAGGCTTCTGCAAAACCTTAACAGAAGATTCAAAATGCTTGCAAAAACAAGGGCATCTTTCAGATTATAAATTTCGTCAAGATTGTCCTTGTGCCCTTTTCTATACCAGACGCCAAATTCTGAAAGTGCGAGAAATATTTTTTTTGGTTGCTTTTGCTGGGAAATTCTTATGATGTCATCTTCCATTTTTCTGAGATGGTCAGCAATCGTGAGAACCTGGCCAAATGCATCAAGATAGCCGTGCCTTCCGATATAAGTATGAACTGAAATTCCATCGATATAGTTCCATGCTGAATCCAGGATTATCCTGTCCCAGTCAGGGTCGTGTTTCCCCATTCCAACAGCAACGATTTTTATTGAAGGGTCGATCCTTTTCATTGCTTTTGAAAATTCAACAAGTATCCGGCTATACTGGCTGGCTTTTTTTGCGCCAATCTGCCAGTCTCCGTATATCTCATTGCCTATTTCCCAGTATTTCACGCCAAAGGGTCTGGTTTCTCCAGTTTCTCTTCGAAGATTTGAATAAAGAGTTTCTCCATTGTAATTGCAGTATTCAACCCATTCTGCTGCTTCCCTTGGAGTTCCGTCGCCGGCATTTACTGTTATATATGGAGTGCTTTCAGTTTTTCTGCAGAATTTGATATATTCATTTGTGCCGAACAGATGATTTTCTTCCCTGATGATGTCATCTGCGTAGGAAATTTCTGTTTTTCTGTTTTCTTTTGGTCCGATACCATTTTTCCAGCGATACCACGATGAAAAATTACCTCCAGGCCATCTGATTGTGGCTGGCTTCAACTTTTTTGTTTCTTCAATAACATCCTTTCGAAATCCATCTTCGTCGGCAAGATGCGACTTAGCATCAAAGATTCCGGGATAGACACATTGATGCACATGTTCAATGAAAGAACCGAAAAGGCGCTTGCTTTTTCTTCCCGCGCATCTTGAAAAATCAATAATAATGTGAGCCTTCATTTTTATACAAATTGTTTCAGGTAATCAATCTGCTTCAGCCTTTGTTCAATGTCCCTTGTAGTATCCATATCTTCATTTGAAAGAAAGCCGTTGTATCCTGCCTTTTTCAGCTGTTCTATGTAATCTTTCCAATCAATGATACCCTCATTGACCGGTACACTTTTTGGTTTCCACTCGATTGTGTTATCTTTTCTTACGCTGCCTTTTTCCCAGATTAAATTTTTAAAGTGCACATGAATCAGATATGGACCCAGAATTTCAATTCCCATTTTTGCATCTTCCCTTCCTTCTACCACCTGATTTCCAGGGTCGTGTATTACTCCAAGATTTTCAGGACTGAACCTGCTGCAAAAATGATATGCTGCAGCGCACGAACTGACTGCGAAACCGTGATGTATTTCAATTGCTGCCTTAATCGGGTAGCCATCAAGAATTTTTTCTATTCTTTCAAATTTTCTCCAGCCATCTTCAACAATCTCGCGATAATTTCTATCTCTTTTATAATAGAGGCCTCTTATCCTGAAGAAAGGGCATTCCAGTTCGCATCCCGCGTCTCTAATAATTTTGATATCCTCAATCTGATCCATTTCAACATAAGATGAAAAACCCGCTGTATGAAGATTAAACTGCGCATTGATTTTTTTTATCAAAGGCACGCTTTTTTTTAGAGAACATACAGCGAGATTGTTTTTTACCTCTGGACCAAAATCCTTAAGGCATGAATCAGGCAAAACCCTCCATTCAATCCCTTCATATCCGTATTTATTCTTGAAAAGATTTATTGTCTCTTGTCGTTTAACATCAAGTATATTTTGAAGTTCATCATATGTTTTAAGATACAGATGATTCAAATGCTTATCGGCTATTTCATAGTGTCTTTTGGCACTTACTTTTTCATAAGATTTTCTCAGCCAATATAGCGTATCCATAACTATTTGCTGCTGCATTTTTTGATTGTGCTGCACAACTTCCAGCAAACCATCAATACCAAATAATTCATCGA